>NZ_JALKIF010000007.1 GCF_023227715.1 Methanobacterium alcaliphilum | reverse complement strand
TCTCGTGGGCTCGGAGATGTGTATAAGAGACAGTATTTATTCTATTTTAAAAATAAAAAATATCCAATATTGGATTTAAAGACATTGAACAGATAAAAATATTTTTATTAAAGATTTAGGTATTATTATCAAAAAATCTGAAAAAATGTATTAATTATAATCCATAACTCAAAAAATAGAAACTACGAATAAAAATAGGAAAAAAGACAATTAATGATAATACATACTAAATAAACCTTAATATTAATATTTATTTTTATATATAAAATCTAAATATAATTAATCAAGATTCAATGTCAATAGAACGAGGGTTTCTACCCATTTCTAAAATAAATTTGTTTACCCGCTCTATCATATCAATATAACGTTCTTTTTCGATTTTACAACCATCAACAACGGTGTATTCAGGCATTATACCGTTCTGATTTTTAAATTCTATTATCTCATCAACCATATCTCGATATTGGTCCAGACTCAAACGATCCATCAATATCAACCAACTGAGTTTTTTAATACTCTATTTATTCCAATATATAAGTAATTCTATTAAATCATTCATTAAAGTTCATTTATGAATGAAAATGTAAGAATTAATATTTAAGTGAGTTAAACTTATCCAAAGATAAAAAAAAAGTAATTATCTAATTAATTTCTACTTTGGCTTCCGGATCAAAAGGATTTGTCCTTAAAGCAAGAGAAAATAAATAAGGATAATTTTCCATTAAATGTTCCATGTATTCTAACCATTCATAAATTAAAAGAGAATAAGCTCTTTGAATATCTAATGCCAGATGTTGGTAATCAGCATCAGGTAAATCTTCCAATTTTCCACGACTATCCAGTTCTTCTGTGAGATGAAAAACAGCCCACAATAAATCAGTAAACCTATCATGCTCCAAAAGATTAGGATTTTCCAATAATCTTAACATGAACTCTCTTTTATCTTTTAAAAAAGTTTTTAAATCATAAAGAAGCACATCAGAACCTAGATCTGATTTAAGGTTAATGCCATATTCATAACTTTTAATGGTTTCAGCTGAATTCAAGAAATCATTTTCTGTCCAATCCATTTTAACCAAAAGATTTTCTTTAATATTATTTTTATTGTCATCAAAAACAGAAAAATGTCTTAAAAGATCAGTCCCGACTTCACTAAAAAAAGCACCTATTACCATATTAAGTTTTTCCATTATGATTTGTTTTTCTTTTTTGTTAATAGCACTTTCAACAACCAGTACCAGAATCAAAATTTCTACGGGAATAAATGCTAAGTCTATACCAATATAAAATAAAACGGATTTTGCATCTTTAAAAATCAAATAATCCGCAGTATAAAAAATAATAGCCAAAAATATTAATAATATTCCTGCTTTAACTTTCCAGTCAGACCATTTCATTATAAAACTCCTAATTAATTTAATAAATGATTGAAAAATTTAAATTTAAAATTAAACCCTAAATGGTATATATGATGGCAATTGGATTTTGGGCAAACATCATGGTACCTCGATCAATTATTTTGCCTTTAGAAACATTTACTTCAATGATTTCAAATCCTATACTTAATTCATTAAAAGTTTGGATTGCTTCCATCTTTGTTTCCATCAAAATAGCAGTGACAATTATCCTGCCGCCTTTTTTTAGTTTAGGAATACTTAAATGAATTATTTCATGAAGGTCTCCACCACTTCCACCAATCATAAGGACATCAAATTTTTCCATATCAACAATTGCGGAAACAGCATCAGATCCAATTAGTTTAACCTTATGAATCAATTCATGTTTAATGAGATTTTTTTGGGTGATTTCAATGGCTTCAGGATTTTTATCGATAGAATAAACTTTTTTAGCAATCTTAGCAAATCCTAAAGTTAATCCACCGGTCCCACACCCAACATCAACTACAATATCCTCTTTTTTAATTTGGGATTTGCATAATACCAGACAGCGAACTTCTTCTTTTGTAGGTCCTGGGACATTGGGTGTAGAAATGAATTCTGAATCCCGGATCATATCTCATCACCATGCCATCTCTTGAAAAGATTATGTTCAATATTCATAACATCTAAAATTTTTCCTGCAATAAAATTAGCCACATCATCAATATTTTGAGGCCTGTGATAGAAACCGGGCATTGCTGGGAGAATTATACCTCCCTCTTTGCTAATTTTAAGCATATTTTCTAAGTGTAGGGAACGAAGAGGAGTCTCTCTCGGAACAATAACTAATTTTCTTCTTTCTTTTAAGACTACGTCTGCAGCTCTGGTAACAGCATTATTGGCATAACCATGAGCAATGGCGGATAATGTTTTCATAGTACAGGGCACTATGACCATGCCCTTAAAAAGACATGACCCACTATTTATTGAAGCTGTTAAATCATCAGCTTCATAATAATGAGTAGCTAATTTTTTGAAATCATTTTCATCCATACCTAATTCATATTCTAATATTAGTTTAGCAGGATCGGTTATTACTAAACCAGTTTCAATTTTATTTTCTTTAAGAGCTTCTAACAATTTTAATGCATATATTACGCCACTAGCCCCAGTAATTGCAACAATAATCATGTTATCACATTTTATGTATTTGAATAGTATTCAATTGACTGCAAAATATTTAGTTATATAAATATTGGTTGTTTGATAATATTAATGCTCACATCTCAATTAAGGATGAAACAATCGCATTTGTTTGTCATGGGGGTTAATTTTATCAGGTAAATCTAGATAATCATAAAAATCAAGATTTTTAAATTTTTCAGAATGTTCTTCAGGCACATAAAGACAAAGATCCGCGTGATTAAACCTGGCTTCTTTTAAAGCACCTACAATACTTGATATCTCACTTAAGTTAACAATAGCATCCCCCACAGAAACTAATGTTTTCATTTCATCAAAAGCAGGATAATCAGGTATATTAATTACTAAATAATCTAAAGGAACATCTTTGTCTTCTGAGATTTCTCTTTCAGCTTTTTTTAATTTACTTCGTTCAATTTTGAATATTTTTTGAGGGTCTTCTAGTTCATTAAGTTTAAGAGAGCTTACATTCTTTAGAAGATCTCGATTATCTAAACGTTTAAACATTTCACCAACAAAGCCTTTTTGATTACGGCACGCGGAAATTATATCGGCATCATCGTATTTATAAATCAAGTGAGCATCAATCTTCTCTTCTTCAATTAAACGTCTTAAACATCGCCGAAACATTGCATTAACGATACGGGTCGTGTGATGCTGATAAACACTGGGATACATGAAATAGCGAGCTAATAAAGTAGATTCTGCCGCCTGAACACCTTTTTTATCTAAAACTAATTGATTTTCAAGTTTAGTATTGTAAATTAATCTTTCCACATCTATGATCCCATAAGCAACTCCAGTATAATGGGAATCTCGCAGTAGATAATCCATTCTATCTACATCAAGTTCTGCAGAAATTGCTTGTCCCAAAATACCTTTTCCGTTTATAATATCTATTACTTGACCAATATCAAACTCAGAAGAAATTATATCGCTTAAAGAAGAATTTTTTATAATATTGGAAGTTAATACCTCATGTGAATCATCCAAAACTGGTTCAGAAACGTGAGAAAAGGGTCCATGCCCTGCATCATGTAGTAAAGCACATACGCGCAGCATCCTCTTTTTATCATCATCCAGTTTTAGATGATCTGCCAATCTAGAAGCCAGATACATTGTTCCAATAGAATGTTCAAATCTAGAATGATTCGCACCAGGATACACTAAATTAGTAAATCCCAACTGCTTTATGCGTCTTAATCTTTGTAATTGGGGCGTATCTATCAATTCAACTTCTAATTCATTCAATTGTAAATTACCATGCACACTATCTCTTATAGATTTCAAAGTTACTCCCCCCAAAAAATCACTTTTTTCATATATATCTGTAAAACAAGTTTCAAATCAATCACAGCTAAAACCTAAAAAAACTTTGAATCAAAGATTATCCTCCAGACATGATAATATTTGTGCCTTGAGTGGTGTGTTCATCCTTTTGAAAATCAAGATCAAATTTAGTTCTTTCAATTATTTCTTGCAGTGCTTTTAAAGTTTCCTGACGATGATTGCCTGATACAACCACTAAAAAAAGAGTTTCACCTGTGTAAAATTCACCAAGATAATGTACAACTGCAATATCCCCTGTGGAATATTTTTCTTTAGCTTCTTTTACAATTGATTCCAAACCATTTTGTATTTCTTTTTTATTTGGTGTAGATAAAATCAGTTTTTTGACTTCTGTTTCATCCTCTTTTCCACGAACTATACCTTCAAAGGAAAAAATAGCCCCACATTCATCAATTTGAGAACTTTTTTTTACATTTTCTATTAAATCAGAAATAGTAATTTTCTCTTCATCTTTTTCAATGATTTTAATTAACATATAAACACCTGAATTGTAAAATACTTAATAAAAATTATTCTTATTTGATTTTAGTTAATATTAATTAAATAATATCATATTTTTAAAGTTCTAATTAATTAAGCACATTTATTTTACTTTTCACTAACCTCTTTTTTAGATAAGTGTTTAATTCGTTCTACTCCACCTATTTCAATTATAACCTCTTTAACAGAAGGAGGAACCAATGCCTGCCACTCTTCTTCTTCAAGCATTCTTTTTCTTACCTCCGTTCCAGAAAAAGTATCCCTATAATACAATGGAGGGACAGTAACCTGATAATGATCCTCAATGAACAACCTCTGTACTAATGGATTACCTGTGTATACTTTTTCAAATGGAGGAGTTAACATTTTAAGATGTGCTACCCAGACAGAATTACATGCTATATCTTGAATAGGAATAATATAATACTTTGATGCCGGAATTCCATTCTCACTAAGCGCCTTGGTAAGCATCATTACCCTTTCACCAGCAGTAAAGGGATCTTTTATAGTATGACTCAGTTGGGCACTTCCCACGCAGATTATAACTTCATCAACTTCTTCCAGTATTCTTTTTATTACTTGAAGATGGCCCTGGTGTACCGGTTGCATTCTACCTACCAGTAATCCTCTCATGCAATCACCATTTTTAATTATATATTAATTTAATTGATTAATTTAATTGACAATAATGAACAAGAAATGTAACTTACACTTAATTTATTATATGTAATATTAAATTAAGTTTTCATTTTTAAAGATACATTCCTTTTCAAATTGTAATTATAAAATAAAATCCATAAATTCAATTAATCATCCTTATCTAAACAAAATCCATTATCCCCTCCAATATATTTTTTATATTAATAGAATAGGGATAATACAGATTAAGTATAGAAAAGTTACTTAGATAATTTTAAGTGTATAACAATTGTATATTATACAAAAGAATTTTATTCAATGATTTAAACTGCTTTATTCAAAATTATTAATGATTCCTAAAAAGTTACATTTTATAATGGCACGGTGAAGACTATGATAAAAGTGGAAAACCTTTCAAAAACTTACAAAATGGATAATGGGGATAAAATTAAGGCCCTGAATAATATTAACCTCACAGTTGAAAGTGGAGAAATAGTAGGTATTATTGGAAAGAGTGGTTCAGGTAAAACCACATTACTGAGAATATTAAGAGGAGTAGAAACATTTGATAGTGGAAACATTACCCTGGCTGAGATTAATGTTTCAGAAGGTTCCAGCCCATTTTATTTTGCTAAATTAAAAAAAGCAACAGCAATTCATTTACAACGTTCTTTTGGATTATGGGCCGAAACTGTAATTCAAAATGTTATCCGTAAACTTTATGGGGCCAAATATCGTGACGAAGCAATGACTGACTTTGATTATGCTTATGATGAATTTGGAGATCGTGCCATGGAATTACTGGAATTAGTGGGTTTAGATCATAAGGCAAATCATTTTGCACCAGTTTTAAGCGGAGGTGAAAAACAACGTTTAATTATGGCTAGGCAGCTTGCTAAAGAACCCAAGGTACTTTTACTTGATGAACCTGCAACCATGTCATGCCCTAAAACTAAACAAGAAATTTTAGATTCTATAAAAAAGATTAACAAAGAATTAGGGATTACTGTAGTTGTAGTATCCCATTTGCCAGAAGTACATGAATATTTAGATGACCGTTTAATTTTAATGGAAAACGGAGAAATAAAAGATGAAGGAACTCCCAAAGAAATTATTCCCGAATTTTTATCCGAGTTAGAAGATGAATTAATTCTCCCAAAACAAAAATTTGATGAAGTAATTATTAAAGTAAAAGATTTAGAAAAACGTTTCTTCCTTATAAAAGGTGGGGAGGTACTGGAACTAAAAGATGTTAACCTCGACATAAATAAAGGAGAAATATTATCATTTATAGGGCCAAGCGGTGCTGGAAAAACGGTTTTACTTCGATTGATCGCAGGATTAGATTTCCCTGATTCAGGAGATGTGCAATTTAAACTGGACGGTGATTGGGTGAGTATGTATGAACCCAGCATTCCTAGAATGAATATTCGACGTAAACTAGGATTTATGCATCAAGAATTTGCATTAACGCATTATGCTACAATAAAAGACCAAATTGCATCTAGATTAGGCATTAAAGGGCAAAATGTCGTGGATAAAGCAAAGAAAAAAGCAGAAGAACTTGGAATAAGTGATCAAATATTAGATGTACTTTATCAACTGACAGATCTGCCTGAAAGCGAAGCAAAGTATCGTTTAGAACAGATCGGCCTTTCATCCACGATTTTAGATGAATTATTCCCTAGTTTCCCCGATACTGAAATAAAAAAATATGCCAAACCCATATTCGATGCTTTGAATCTCCCATTAGAATTATTAGAAAGAAAATCTTATGAATTATCCGGCGGGCAAAAAGTAAGAGCAACATTAGCTTTAGTACTGGCTTCAAAACCAGAAATATTGATTTTAGATGAACCATTCGGCGATTTAGATCCCATTACTCTTAGATCTGTTTCTAACTCACTGAAAAAAATTAACATTGATTTTGATACAACCATTATCATGGTAAGTCATCATATCGATTTTATTGAGGAATTGAGTACTCGATCATTAATGATTGAAGATGGTCAGTTGATTATGGATGGTTCACCAGATCATCTTTGTGATGAATTTGTAAAAAGAAGTAAGGCTCAATACTTAATGAATGTGAAAACTAGGCAAGAAAAATATAATAGTTAATCCAATATCATAATAATAACTCCCATTAATTCCAGTAAATTTTAATTGATATGAAGGTGTTTTAATGAATTTTGAAGATTTCCCACCAGAGAATGCTCATAGAATTTTGGCTCCACGACCTACAGTAATTATTACTACTTCAGGTGCTCAAGGAGAGATAAATGCAGCCCCATTTTCTTTTGTAATGCCCGTTTCTATGAATCCGCCTATTGTAGCTTTTGCCAGTGCCCCCAGCCATGACACTAATAAAAATATAGAAAAAACTCATGAATTTGTAATTAATTTAATCCCCTCCGATATATTGAGTAAAATGTGGATTACTGGTGAAAAATTACCTTATGGAGAAAATGAACTGGAAAAAGCAGGATTAACTGCAATACCTTCCAAGGCAGTATCACCTCCAAGGATTGCTGAGTCAATTGCACATCTCGAATGTGAAGTGCTAAAAGTTAGTGAAATTGGAGACCATAACCTAATTACTGGCTATGTTACACATGCCTCTGTTAAGGATCATTGTATTAAAGATGGATTGTTAGATGTGGAAAAAGTTAAACCCGTGCTTCATTTAGGAGGCACAAACTTCGTTATTGGAGATCACCTCAGGAGAGTGGAATAATGTTTAAAAAAATAATGGTTCCTTCAGACGGTTCCGATTTTGCAGCTAAAGCTGAAGATTTAGCTATAGATTTAGCTAGTAAAATTTCTGCCCGCGTTGTTGGTGTTCATGTTATTGATGAAAAATTAATTTACCCTTTTGAAGTTTTAGAAGAAGAAGGAAATACTATTCTACGTAATCTACAAAAAAAAGGTGAAAAAAAAGGTGTTGATGTGGATGAAGTTTTAATCTTTGGAAATCCTCGCCACGACATGAAAAAAATTGCAGAAAAATCAGATGCAGACCTTATAGTAATTGGATCTCACGGCAGATCTGGCCTTGAAAAACTTTTAATGGGCAGTGTTGCAGAAAACACATTAAAAACAGCCGATATTCCAGTTTTACTTGTTAAATAAACCCAAAACCCTATTCTAACTTTTTTATTGATTCTTGTTATCTTAGAAAAAATAAGACCCTATGGGAGCATATCATTTTAATTGATCAATAAAATATGCCTCATATTTATCCTTACAACTAATGACCGTTATAATCAGACTTAATTAGTTTCATACTACTTGAATTACATTTTTCATTTAATTATATTCTTATTTAATCAGCCCATTAATATTTTAATTATGTTTTGATTTGAGTTTATTTCGATATTTTTAAATTACTTAAAAATCATAAAAATAATAGATATTTACACATTAATCTGTAAAAATAGAATCTTCAAGATGCGATACTATGAAATACAAATGCAAAGTATGTGGGTATATTTATGATCCTGCTAAAGGTGAACCCAGAACTAAAACTGATCCCGGGACCGAATTTAATTCGCTTCCAAAAAATTGGGCATGTCCCCTATGCGGTGCTGGAAAAATAAGATTTAGACCAATTTAATATTATTTACCTAATTCAATTTATTAATTAACATTATTTGAATTATAAAAAACAAAAGGTGTTTAGATTGAAAAAATACAAGTGTAAAGTCTGCGGGTATATATACGATCCGGAAATAGGAGAACCACGCTCTAAAGTAGAACCTGGAACTGCATTTGAAGATTTGCCACCAAAATGGAGATGTCCTTCCTGTGGTGCCCCCAAAAGAATGTTCATTGTCCTTAAATAGACATTATAAAAAATAGAAAATAAAAAATTGGAGGATTAAAAATGGATAAGTATGTTTGTGAAATGTGCGGTTATATATATGATCCTGAAAATGGAGATCCGGATAATGGAGTAGAACCTGGAACTGCATTTGAAGACGTTCCTGATGACTGGATTTGCCCAATTTGTGGGGTAGGAAAAGATCAGTTTAAAAAGACAGATTAAAATGTCATATAGGATAATAGAAGAAGGGGTTTACTCAGTAGGAGTTATTGATTGGGATCGGCAAACATTTGATGAATTAATTCCATTGCCTCAAGGAACCAGTTATAACTCATTTCTTATTAAAGGTAGCGAAAAAACTGCCCTTATTGATACTGTAGATCCTGTAAAAACAAATGAACTGATAAATAACTTAGATGAGCTGACAGCAAACATTGATTACATAATTTCCAACCATGCTGAACAGGATCATTCAGGTTCAATCCCCGTTATTCTTGAAAAATATCCTGATGCGCAGATTGTAACAAGTAGCAAGTGCAGAGAATTTCTTAAAACATTGCTCCATATTCCTGATGAAAAATTTAAAGTTGTATCTGATAGTGAAAAATTATCCTTAGGAGATAAAACTCTAGAATTTATTATAACTCCCTGGGTTCATTGGCCAGATACCATGGTAACCTACCTTCATCAGGAGAAAATTTTATTTTCATGTGATTTTTTTGGATCCCATATGGCTACCAGTGAATTATTTGGAGACGACTTAAATGAATTTAATTCATTAATTCCTGCTAAAAGATATTATGCGGAGTTAATGATGCCTTTCCGCCCTATGGTTCAAAATAATATTAAAAAAGTTAAGGATTTAAATATTAAAATCATAGCCCCATCACATGGTCCCTTAACTAAAAAAGTTAATGAAATTATTACTGCATACTCTGATTGGTCGTCAAATAAGACCCTGAAAGAGGTAATAATACCCCATATTTCCATGCATGGCAGCACCGACATAATGGTTCAGCATATAGTAAATCAATTAATGGAAATGGAAATTGTGGTTAAACCATTTAATCTTGCAAAAATGGATTTAGGTGAATTTTTAATATCTCTAGTTGATGCTTCTACAATAATAATTGCAGCACCAACAGTTTTAACCAAACCACATCCTTTAATGGCTCAAGCATTATATCTAGTAAATGCATTAAGACCTAAACTCAATTACGCCTCAATTATTGGATCATATGGATGGGGAACCCTCATAGAAGAAGAAACTAAAAAGCTGCTTGAAAATTTAAATTTAGATTATTTTGATTCTGTGCTTATAAAGGGCCTTCCTAGAGAAGAAGATCTGAAAAAACTAGATGAATTGGTAAATAAAATTGAGAAATTTTCATGAAATAATTGCTTGTGATTTAATTAATATAACTAATTCTTTTATATATGGAGGGATTTAAATGGTAAGTGAAAAAATGCAAGAAGCACTTAATGGGCAATTAAATGCGGAATTATACTCTGCCTATCTTTACCTGGCCATGGCAGCATATTATGAAGATACGGATCTTCCAGGATTTGCTAATTGGATGAGAATACAAGCCCAGGAAGAATTAACACATGGGATGAAATTTTATGATTACCTAATACAAAGAGGATCCAGGGTAATATTAAATACAATTGAAAAACCCCAAAAAGAATGGGATTCACCTTTAGCAGTTTCTGAACATGTTTTAAATCACGAAAAAAAGGTTACAGGACTTATTAATGAACTGGTGAATCTAGCAGTGAATGAAAAGGATCATGCTACTAACAATTTCCTTCAATGGTTTGTAGCAGAGCAAGTAGAAGAAGAAGAATCTGCTGGAGGAGTTCTTCAAAAAGTAAGATTAGCCAGTGATTCAGCTAGTGGTCTTTTGATGGTTGACAGTGAACTGGCAAAAAGAGTTTTTAATGCCCCATCTGCTGAATGATCCTTTTTTCATATTTTTTTATTGAAATTTCTCTTGTTTTCATAGATTTATAAATAATTTTTTATTATTTTTCTAGAGTTAGGTTTCTAAAAAAATCGTAGAAAAAATATATTTTATTTAAGAAATATTAAATTAAATGAAATACAAATTAATTATGTAGTATAATAAATCATCTGAAATAAAAAGGGGAATATGAAATGGGAAAAAAGTTTTACAAACTACCAGAGCTGCCGTATGAATATAAAGATTTGGAACCTTATATTTCCAAGGAACAACTAACCATTCACCATTCTAAACATCACCAAGCATACGTTGATGGTGCAAATGCAGTTCTAAAAAAGTTTGATGAATCTCGTGAAAAAGGAGAAGATTTTGATATAAAATCCACCTATAAAGAATTATCTTTCCATGTGAGCGGTTTCCTTTTACACAAGTTTTTCTGGGAAAATATGGGCCCTGCAGATAAATGCGGAGGAGAACCCTCAGGGATAATCAAAGAATACATTGAAAAAGATTTCAAAAACTTTGAAAGATTTAAAAAAGAGTTTTCACAGGCTGCAATTAGTACTGAAGGATCTGGATGGGCTGTACTTACACTTTGCCGGCGAACTGATCGAATTTTCATTGAACAAATAGAAAAGCACAATGTGAATGTCATTCCTAAATTCCCAGTGATCATGGTTCTGGATGTCTGGGAGCATGCTTACTACTTGGATTATAAAAATGTAAGGCCGGACTATGTTCAAGCATTCTGGAACTTGATAAACTGGGACGAAGTGAACAATAGAGTGCAAAAATGGTTAAATTCACCATTATGATATATTTTTTATTTTTTCAATAAATTTTTTCTTATTTTAAATTAAATTAAAATTCTTATTTTTCAATATTATAATTCCAAAATGCCCACTTTAATAAGTAGTTACTATTAAAAGAGAAATAATACAATCACGTTAAATATAAGTTATAAATATATAATTCAAAATTAACTTAACCATTGTATTGTTAAATATAAGTTATAAATATAAATCTATATGATTTAATCCTAGTATTGAAACGGATTATGTTATAAACAAGTAATTCATAGTTTTCGGGATTTGATTAAATGATCTGGAATGAAGAAGTAGAATGTATGTCTAGAGAAGACTTAGAAGAACTACAATTAAAGAAATTACAGGACATTGTACATAGAGCTTATAAAAATGTTCCTTATTATAAACAAAAGTTTCAGGAAATGAATTTAACACCTGAAGATATTCAATCATTGGAGGATATAAAAAAGCTCCCTTTTACCACAAAAGATGATTTAAGACAAGTATATCCTTTTGGAATGTTCGCCGTGCCTGGAAAAGAAATTATTGAAATACATACATCTTCTGGAACTACTGGAAAACCTGTTGTGTCTGGATATACCCGTAAAGATCTGGAAATTTGGAGTGAAGTTATGGCTCGAGGATTAACCATGATGGGTGTAAATGAAGAGGATATTATTCAAAATACCCATGGTTATGGACTTTTTACAGGCGGTTTTGGTGTACATTATGGTGCTCAAAAGATTGGGGCCACCGTGATTCCTATTTCCACTGGTCAAACTCGACGTCAGATAGAAATTATGGAAGACTTTGGAACAACAATCATGATTTTTACTCCATCATACGGATTATACCTATCTGAAGTTGCAGAGGAGGAAGGTTTTGATGCTAAAACATCCCCACTAAAAGCCATTGGGTTTGGAGCTGAAATGTGGACCGGTGAAATGAGAAATGAAATAGAAAAGCGTTTTGGTGCAAATGCTTTTAATATTTATGGGCTTACTGAAATTATGGGTCCCGGAGTTGCAGTTGAGTGTCAAAAGCAGCAAGGATTACATATATTCGAAGATCATTTCTTCCCTGAGATCATTGATCCAACAACAACAGAAAAACTAGGGGAAGGGGATACAGGAGAACTTGTTTTAACAACATTAAGTCGGGACGGTATGCCCATACTTCGATTCCGAACAAAAGACATAACGGCACTCCGTTATGATCCCTGCGATTGCGGTAGGAACCTGGCGAAAATGGATAGAATCACCGGTCGTTCTGATGATATGTTAAAGGTTAGAGGAGTAGCAGTATTCCCTTCACAGATTGAAAAAGCCCTCTTGAAAATAGATGGTGTAGAGCCACATTATCAAATTATAGTTACTCGGCCAAATAGACTTGATGAGTTAGAAGTGCAAGTTGAAACATCAGAAGAACTCTTTTCTGATGAAATAAAAGAGATGGTTGCTATAAAAAACAAAATAGAAAGTTATATTGAGAATGAAATAGGCCTTAGAGTTCATGTGAATTTAGTAGAGCCTAAAAGTTTACCTCGAAGTGAAGGAAAAGCAGTTAGAGTTTTTGATAAAAGGGATTTACATTAAAAATTAAATCAATCAATCTAGATGGTGAATAAATATTTTAAGCATATTAAAGTTTAATCAAAAGGGGATTTTATGAAAATAAAACAAATATCCATTTTTCTTGAAAATAAAAAAGGAAGATTGTGGAAAGCTTTAAATACTTTAGCAGAAGGCGGAATAAATATTAGGGCATTATCTATAGCTGATACGTCCGAATTTGGAATTTTAAGACTAATAGTTCCTGAACCAGATAGGGCAAAGAAGTTATTAGAAGAAAACAACTTTGTGGTTAAAACAAAGGATGTTGTAGCTGTAGAACTATCTGACCAACCAGGCGGACTTGCATCAGTTTTGAAAATGCTAAATGATTCAGATATAAATCTGGAATATTTATATGCATTTGTACATGAGAAAAAAGATAAAGCCATTGTTCTTCTTAGAACAGATAACCTAGATAAATTAATTGATGTTCTAAACCAAGGCAAGGCCACAATGGTGCCCTCATCTGAAGTTTATGCTCTTTAGGTTAATAACTTTAAACTTCCATTTTATCTTTTTATTTGAAAATAAACTCCTAATTTTCAGTTATCTATTAATAAACTAATTTTAGGTAAGCCGAACATCCTCTAGTGTGTAATGAATACCTTCCACTTCCAAACGACGGATTATACTATTAGTCATTTTACCCACTGCAAAAACTAAAACATTTAAACCTCTTTTAGCAGCAGCAACAGAAGCTTGAGGAGTAGCAAATTCAAAATCAACTTTTATTCCTACTTTATCAACCAAACCTCTGGAAACAGTACCCATTATCCCTACCCTATCAAAACCTTTTTCATAAATTTCCATAACCTTTTTCACATCACAAGCTCTAGATCCGCCGTCATCAATTGTAGGTAGTGTAAGTATCACCACATTACCTGGATCTAACTGAATTGTACCACCCAAACCTGCTAAAGCCACATCTTCACCTTTTAAGGCATCATTTAAAACTTCAGCATAAGCACTGGTATTTTCTTTAGAAGAGTAAAGAGATTTCGTGGCATAAAGAGTTCCCCCATCCATAAAAAGACCTACTTCATCACCAGATTTCAAATCTTCATTGGCAATTGCAGGCCATATTGATTTATAAGAATTCATAACCCCTAATACTTCATCAGCATATTTTCTTAAAAGTACGGCTTCTTTTTTAAGTCTTTCAATACCTCTTTTAGTAATTTTATATTTAGAACGTCCTGCACCTGATTCTACAAACCCTTCATCAATTAATCCTTTAATATTCTCTGATACAGCTTGTACAGTAATTCCCATTTTATCAGCAATGTCTTTTTGCCTGAGATGAGGCTGACTTCGGGCAATTTCACCTAAAATTTGGAAACGTGTTAAATCCCCTTTTCTCTTAAGAACTTTCATTTTAATCCCCTTAAACTTAAAATATAAATCAATACGATTTCGAGTTAGTATATCCAACTATTTTTTAAAATGATTAACATTAACCATCGAATTTAAACGAGTCCCTCCAAAGAACTATCAAATATTTCTAAAAATTTTTGCTGTTTGCCGGGAGGTATATATGCACCGCACGCAACAGAATGTCCTCCACCGCTTCCTCCGACTTTTTCAGCAACTTTTCGAATTATATGTCCAAAATGAATACCATCGTAAGCAAGAAGACGTGAACAGCGCAATGAAACTTTAGTTCCATTATTACCATCATTTACCGGGGTGAAGCCAATTATAGGTTTTCTCCAGTCACCATAATTTAATACCATCCCTGCAATAGTTCCAATAACTTCGCTTTTTATTCCATTGCCGTCAAAATATTGTAAATTGTTCATAGGAGTTATCATATCACTATTTTCTATCAATTCAATTTTTTGAGCCAAGTATCTACGGTGTTCTTTAGATAATGCCTCCATTTCATCAAGAGCATCAGATCTGTTACCTTTTAATATATTCAAAGCAACGTCTGGTTTTTTATTTCTACTGCATGCATTTACTGCAGTAGAAAATTCTGATGCATCCCTTAAAGGAGTATATGGCTCTTCATCAACAAAATCATATGCATCAGCAGAAACCAGTTTCGGAACATATTTAATATATCGGGACGGAACTTCTTTAGATAACATACGAACCAGTTCTGAAAAAAGTCGACCCTTTTCATCAGGATTTAAATCACAAAGTGAACGGTGAGATTTGCCATTTTTGCGAGGAATATCCAGTGATTTAAGTAGTAATATGCATTCAGTTTTATTATTAGTTATGGGTAAATTTACATCGCCAAAATATGATAAAGCAACAAAAAGAGGCCGTGTTTGCCGCCCATAAATAGAGAGATCATTCATAGACTTTATTTTTCCCAAATCAGTGCTTTCGTTTAGTATAAGCCTATTTAATCCTTCTAACTTACCAGTTAAACTATTCTGCATATCACCAACAGCAGATAACACCCCCATCCAGCTTAAATCTATAAATCCGAAACTTCTAGCCAATAAATAAGACATTCCCCCTCCAGAAATTTCATGTGATCCTTCAATTCCATGAAAAAGAGGGTTTATTTCAAGAAATTGTCCTTGTAAAGTAGAATTATTAAAATTAGGATTTCTCAAAGAAGGGTGGTGATCTAAAATAAGTATTTTTGATAAAGATGTAGAAAGTTCATCTATCTTTTGTCCGGACCCTAAATCTGAAAAAATGGTTAGTTCGTTTTCCAGTTTAATATCATCAATCTTATCCAGTTGAATAAACTCAATTTCGTGCTCTTTTCCTATACGGTCTAGTAAAATTGATAAAATAGCACCTGCTGTTATCCCATCACAGTCAATGTGACTGTAAATTTTTATATCTTCTGAAGATTCAACCATTTTTTTAGCTTTTAATAAAGCTTCATCCATAGGTGCAGGTATCATTTTGTTCATTAGAGATTCCTCTCATAGATTGAATAAGGCATGAACTAATATTAGTTTAGAACCATACTCAACTTTATTTTTAATTGCCTCTGAAACAAGTTTAATGACAAGTAATTCAAAGCCATTTTTCTAAAAATTAATTTAGTTTATTTATTTTTTCTAGAACCATTAATCATATTACTTATTTTCAAGAGCAGTTCTTTTTTAGAGATTTCATTCCTTTCAACAATTACCCTACCTGATGATTCATACCACAAACCAGGATATGATTTACTGCTTTCAGTTTCCGGACTAAAATTTAGTTTACGCGCAGCTCGGGATATTTCACTTAAACTCGGTGCTGAAACTGCATCGTCTTTAGGAATTTTTCTCCCTTCATTTCTACTTCTTTTTGAGTCAATATAAACTGGCCAAATAATGGTTTTGATATTAGAATCCTCCTTAAAATCAATTTACCCTTTTAGCATTAATATTAATCTTAAATAATTTATTTACTTTTTTATATAAATATAATTTAGGTTTTTAAGGATAATTAAATTTTTAGAACATCTCTAAAACAAATGATTTTAATTTCTAAATCTAAAGGAGATATTCAAAGATAATTGAATAGTTCTTGAAGCATATCCCTAACTGTGTATTTAGGTGGCATTATAGGAGTTATACCATATTTTTCTAAAGTTTTTCCTGTAATAGGTCCAATTGATGCTGTTAAAATTTTATTAGAAGTTAATATTTCAATTATTTCTTTGCTTTTTTCATTTCCTGCAACTTCAAAAAGATTTTTAACCGTCAAAGGACTGGTGAAAGTTATTGCATCCAAATTTAGACTTAAAATTTTATCAATTAAATCATGAATCAATGATTTATCGTGAGGAATTATAGATTCATATGCTTCCGCAATAAATACATCCGCACCATTCGCTTCCAAACCATCAGGGAGTACTTTTCGAGCCGCCATAGTTCGAGGAAGCCCTATTTTTTTCCCATTCAAATCATGAGACTTAAATTTTTCTAGTAATCCTTCAGCAGTATATTCTAAAGGGAGCAAATCAACTTTTAGTCCATTTTCTACAATTTTATCTGCCGTTTTTGGTCCAATAACAGCTATCTTGCAATGAGGATTAATCCTCTCCTTAATCTCAGGGCAAAATTTAAAAATAGATTCTACTGCTGCAGGTGATGTGAATATGAACCAGTGAAAATCTGCTGCTTTATGGCAGAGGTCCTTCAAAGAATCTGTATGAGATATTTTAAGTTCCAGTGTAGGCCTCACCAGAGGTTTTCCTCCTAAAAACTCCACAATACTCACTGCTTCTGCAGATCTTTCAATGGGTCGAGTTATAGCAATGGTTTTTTTAGATTTTGGGACTGGCATATTAGAACCCCATATACCATGATGTATATACAATAATTTTTTAAAAAAGTGAATAATCTTAATAGATTAATTACTTTTCATTTCTTTATAAACATCCACTACCTTACCTATTACTAGTAAAGCCGGAGGAGTGATGTCTTTTTTTGAGATGTTGTCTAAAGTTCCCGTGATAATTTTTTCTTGAGGAGTTGTTCCACTTTCAATAACACAAACAGGTGTTTTTGGATCCCGATATTTCATCATTTCGCGTGTATTTTCTTCAATTTGACCAATACCCATTAAAACGATTACTGTATCCGCAGTATAATCCCATTTAACTTGTTTTTCACCTTTAGTCGGGTCTTCATGACCAGTGACAACTGTAAATGATGTGGCTACTCCCCGATGAGTAACAGGGAGCCCTAAAGTAGTAGGAACACCGATTGCAGAAGTTACACCTGGTATAAACTCAACATTCAGCCCTTCTTCATTTAAGGCTAAAACTTCTTCTCCACCCCTACCAAAAACAAAGGGGTCACCACCTTTCAGTCTAACCACGATTTCATGTTTTTTAGCTTCATCAACAAGTATTTGATTAATTTCAGCTTGAGTTTTGTAGTGTTCGCCTGCTTTTTTACCAACATAAATCTTTTTTGCATTAGGGGCGTGTTCTAATATCTCTTCATTTGCCAACCTATCATAAATGACTACTTCTGCTCTTTCTAATGCTTTAACTGCTTTTAAAGTAATTAGCTCAGGGTCTCCGGGTCCAGCCCCTACAAGATATACGACCATTTATTCACCAGCTATAGTTATTTTTAAATTATAGGTAATATAATCATTTAATTACCATTTATCTTATGGAATTTTGATAATAAACTAAATTAATTAATTTAGTGGGATGAATCAAAGTATCTATTTAGATTTCTTATAAGATCCCTATCTTACATCAGTATTTTACTATCCCCTTAAAAAAGTTTAATCCATGATCAGAACCTAATATATCTTCTGAAGCTCTCTCAGGGTGAGGCATTACTGCACAAACCAGGCCACTTTCATCACAAACCCCAGTTATGCCCTCCATAGACCCATTAGGATTTTTTTCTTTAAATTGAAGGACTATTTGATCTTGATCTTTAAGTAAATCTATATTATCTGTATAATACCTTCCTTCAGCATGAGCAACAGGCATTTTAATTGCCTGATTTTTTGAATATGCTTTGGTAAAAGGAGTTCTATTAGTTTTTACATTTAAATCAACCCATTCGCAGTTGAATTTAGGATTTTGATTTACAGTAAATATTCCTGGTACTAATCCCACTTCAGCCAAAATCTGAGCTCCATTACATATCCCTAAAACAGGTTTTTCTTCTTTTACCAAGGATTTTATTCCTTCAATAACAGGCGTTATAGCAGCAATAGCTCCTGCTCTTAAATAATCACCATAAGAAAATCCACCAGGAATTACAGCAGCATCTAAATGAGAAAGATCATTCTGGCTCCACCATATATATTCCGGTTCTCCCCCAGCTAATTCCAGTGCATGAAAAACATCCCTATCACAGTTAGATCCAGGGAATCTTATTACTCCTACTTTCATTGTATCTCCTAAAAAAGTTTAATTAATGTATTTAATCACTGGATTTGATTTTTATCTCATAATCATGAATTACGGGATTACAAAGTAACCTTTGACACATATCTTCAACTTCTTTTGTAACCAATGATTCATTTTCTTCATCCATAGTGAATTTCACAATATCAATAGTATCTGTATCCTGGACTTCGTAACCCAGAAGGGCTAGTGCACGTTGGATAGTGGAGGCTTCAGGATTTAGCATCCCTTTTTTTAAACTAATTCTAACTTCAACATTAAATTTCATCAAACCACCATTAATCAGCAATAAATAGTAAAATGGACTAGTTATATTTCATTTAAGCCCCATTTTTTTAAATCTTCATCATCTAAAACCATGGAAGCAACTTTTTTATAGGCATCCATTACTCCTGAATCTCCTTGACGGAAGAGATCCTTATCAAGAACATCCCATGTTTCAATATCCCAATACCTACAAGTATCTGGACTTATTTCATCACCTAAAACTATATTTTTCTCACAATCATAACCAAATTCAATCTTAAAATCAGGTAAAATAATCCCTTTGGTTTCTAAGAAATCCTTCAAGGTCTTGTTAATTTTAAGAGTTATTTCTCGCAGGTCATTCAATTCTTCTGCAGTAATTAGACCCAAAGCCATGGCTATATCATCATTAAGCATGGGATCCTTATATTCATCGCTTTTATAGTCCATTTGAATGATTGGTTTTTCAAAAACTTGTCTTTCTTCAAATGGGAATCTTCTTAAAAGGCTACCTGCTGCAATATTTCGGGTGATTACCTCTAAAGATATCATTTCCAATTTATGAGCAAGCATATAACCTGGTTCCAATAGTCCAATATACTGAGTCTTGATTCCAGCGGCTTCTAAAACTTCGAATAGTTTGGAAGAAATTAATGAATTATAATATCCTTTTAACTGAAGAATATCCTTCTTTTCACCATCACCTGCAGTTATATCATCCCTAAATTTTACGATGACCCGATCAGGATTCTCAGTTTCATAAACATCCTTTGCTTTACCAGTGTAGATTAGTTTACCAAGCTTTAAACTCATAATATCTCCATTTTGTTATTTTTATTCAAATGTTTATATATATGTAAATTCAATTATAGTGATATGTTGTGATTAATCAGATATAATGATTTCATTTTAAGGATTACTTAAAATAAAAAGAATAGTTAATTACGATTTATAAAAAATAATCTTAAAAGCATTACATAATTCATTGTATTGAACAAATAAAATATTTATAAATTTAAATCACAATAAAATTAATGTTATAACTCAAATTTTATAAAAATAAAATAATAAAAATTTAATTATTAGATTATTAACTAATTGATGTGTCTTATATTAATAACAAGTTCCTCTTTAGGTGAAAAGATGTGTGGTATTGTTGGATGTATCTTAAATAACGATAAAGCAGCTCCTGTCCTTTTAGAATGCGTTAAAAAACTAGAATATAGGGGCTATGATTCTGTAGGTATTGCTACTCCTGATTCTGAAATACACATCAAGAAAGATAAAGGGATGATAGATGAAGTCGATGCGAAAGTTGGTCTTTCTGATTTACCCGGAGATATGGGAATTGCTCATGTAAGATGGGCTACACACGGAATACCTACTAAAACTAATTCTCATCCACATACAGATTGTAGCGGCGATATAGCAGTGGTACATAATGGGATAATTGAAAATTACAAAGAATTAAAAGATTCTTTACAATCTGAAGGACACATTTTTAAATCAGACACCGACACAGAGGTAATACCACATTTAATAGAAAAATATATGACTACAGGATTAGATTTAGAAGAATCTGTAAAAGAAGCATTGAATTTAATTCATGGATCATATGCTATTGCAGCAATATCTAGAAATGAACCCGGAAAAATTGTAGGAGCTAGAAAAGAAAGTCCATTGATCGTTGGTAAAGGCGAAAACGAGTATTTTTTAGCATCTGATGCTCCTGCTATACTAAATCACACTAATAACATTATTTATCTCGAAGATGGAGAAATGGTAATTCTGAATAAATCCGGCGTTACTGTAAAAAATATGCTGGGCGAAATAATTGAAAAAGAAGTACATGTCATAACCTGGACCCCAGATATGGCTGAGAAAAGCGGATACGATCATTTCATGATAAAAGAGATTCATGAACAGCCCGAAGCAGTTAAAAATACATTAATGGAAGCAGAAGATATTGAAGAGATCGTCTCACAGATAGGTGATGTGGATAAAATATGTTTTGTAGCATGTGGAACATCTTATCACGCCTCATTAATAGGAAAATATTTATTTGAAAGTTTAATTGGATTGCCAACAGACGTGATTTTAGCTTCTGAGTTTAAATATTCTGCCAAGGCAATGGATGAAAAAACACTGGTTATAATAATCAGTCAATCTGGAGAAACAGCAGACACTCTAAAAGCACTGCGTATGGTTAAAGAACAATCTAAAACATTAGCCATAGTAAATGTGTTAGGTAGTACCGCGACCAGGGAAGCAGAATATGTGTTGTATACTCGTGCTGGTCCTGAAATCGGAGTTGCAGCAACTAAAACATATGTAAGCCAATTAACATGCATATACATGTTGGTAGCATATATAAGTAAAAGGATGGATCTAATAGATGAATTACAGAATGTTCCACAACAAATGACTTCATTGCTTGAGAACGAAGGACATATAAAAAAAATTGCACAAAAATATAAATATGCGTCTGATTTCTTCTTTATTGGTAGAGGATTTTCATATCCTACTGCTTTAGAAGGGGCCTTAAAACTTAAAGAAATCACTTATATCCATGGCGAAGGATATGCAGCAGGAGAATTAAAACACGGCCCACTTGCACTCATAGATGACGGCGTACCAGTAGTCGCAGTTGTTCCTCCAGGTGAGACCCACGATAAAACTTTAAGTAATGTTGAAGAAGTTAGAGCTCGTGGAGGTCACGTTATCGGAGTGGGTTCTCAAGAAGATGGTGATTTAAAATCAGAAGTGGAAGATTTAATTGGATTAGACCCCGAAATTAATGAAATTATCTCACCCATCACCTACATTGTCCCCCTGCAATTATTATCTTATTATATAAGTGTTGAAAAGGGTATTGATCCAGATAAACCCAAGAATCTGGCTAAATGTGTTACTGTTGAATAATATAATTTAACATGAAATTAGGTTATTTTATGAAATGTACTGTTTGTAATAATGAAATTAACAACACTATATTCAACATAAAAGAGATGATGTTTGGGTATAAAACTGTTTTCAGATATTTTGAATGTCATGAATGTGGTTGTTTACAATTAATAGATGTTCCTGAAGATTTTAGTAAATATTATGCATTCAAAGATTATTATTCTTTTAAAAATGATGGGATTATGAAAAAATTCCTCAAAAGAAAATGGATCCAATACGTATTATTTAAAAATAGTATAATCGGTAAAATCTTAAGTAAAAAATTTAAAAAAAGTTTTTTTGATATTGTCGCTCTTCAAAATATATCAAAAAAAACAAAAATATTAGATGTTGGTTGTGGATCAGGAGATCTGATTGTAGCATTAGATGGTTTAGGTTTTGATAACGTTTTAGGCATTGATCCCTATCTAGAACAAAGTTCTGAAATACTTAAAAAGAAAAATATAAATCATTTAGACGATGCAGACAAATTTGACTTAATATTATTTGATCATTCATTTGAACACATTTCGGATCAGTCAGGAACATTAAATAAGATTTTTAATTTACTATCCGAAGAAGGAGTTTGTCTTATAGGAATGCCAATAAAAAATGATTATATATGGGATTTATATGGTGTTAATTGGGTTCAGATTGATGCTCCAAGACATGTTCTTTTGCATACCTTAAAAAGTTTTAAAATTTTAGTGGAAAAAAGTGGTCTAAAAATTTGTGATATTATATTCAATTCAAATGAATTATTATTTTATGGTAGCGAACAATATAAACAGGACATACCATTAATGGATAAAAAATCGTATTTAATTAATCCTGAAAGAAGCATATTTTCCAAAAAGGATATAGAAAATTTTAAAACCCAATCCCATAAACTAAATCAAAAAAAATCAAGCGACCAATGCGTATTTATTTTGAAAAGAGATAAGTAATCACTGAAAATGTATTATAGCCTCCATTTTGTAATAAAAAATTTTTTTAGTTCATCAAAATTTTCTTCCTTTCGAATTTTACTCTTTTTATTAAGGAAGGTTCTTATCTGACTATAAGCAACAAATTTAGTCTTAAAAATTACGTATTTTCTGCGCAATAAATTTAAACATATTTGAGATATTTCACTCAATATTATTAAATGCAAATTTTTAATAATGAAACTATTAGGTAAATTTTTAAAGATTGTCCAAGTATAATTCCTCCAATTATAATAAACCGTGAAATCGCTGAGAGGTTTTTCAGTACCGCCTTTATAATGCCATACAATTGCATCAGGACAATACCATGCACTCCAACCAGCCCACCTTAACCTCAAAGCCAGATCAAAATCTTCATAATAGGCAAAGAAGTCTTCATCAAAATATTCACCTTCAAGTTTAATATCTTCTAAGGCATCTCTTCTATATAAACAAGCCCCCGCACAGCACCCTAATATCTCTTCTTCAGTATTATAACATTTAAAACTTTTATATGCTCCCCTATTGAACCCAAGACCATTTTTTGAATATTCTAAACCAACAGAGTCTATTAAATCTGGGTTTTGACCCCATATCATTTTTGATTGTATACTCCCTGCTTTTGGATATTTTTCAGCTATTAAAACTAGTTTTTCCAAAAAATCTTCTTTAATTTCAGTATCATTATTTAAGCACACAATATACTCACATTCTGGATCTTCAAAAGCTTTTTCTATTCCCTGGTTATTTGCTTTTGCAAATCCATAGTTTTCAGGATTTTGAATTAATTTTATTTTGCCTGAGCTCATCTCAGTGGAATAATTATTAGTAATATACCCAATTGAATCATCACCGGGAGAATTATCTACAAATATTACATTATAATTATTATAAGTCTGATTAAAGATTGAGGAAAAATATTTTTCTAAAAATTTTACTCCATTATAATTAGGAGTTACAATGTAAGTTTTTACCATTCAAAATCTCCAGAATCAGTGTAAATGTTTAAAATATCTTTAGTAATATTATCCCAATTAAAATTTGATTTTACAATATTATATCCATTTTTTCCTAATTTTAACGATTCGAAATCGTTATTTAATAATAATTTCACATGTTTTTCTAAGCTGTTTAAATCTTCTGGTTCAACCAAAAACCCATTGATGCCATTTTTAACTACTTCTACCACCCCACCAGATGCATAGGCAACAACTGGAATTTTACATGCATTAGCCTCTGCCAGAACCATTCCAAATCCTTCTCGAGTAGAAGGTAGAACAAGCATATTAGATTTTTTCATCTCAGTAATGAGTTCTATGTAATCCAAATTTTCTAAGAATTTTACATTATCCTGAAGACCATAATTTTTTGTTAAAACAGTTAAATTATCTTTTTCTACACCGGTTCCAACAATTAATAATTTAACATCTGCAATTTCTTTTTTTAAAGATTTCATAATTTTTATGAGATGGTTCACATGCTTATGAGGAGCTAATCGGCCTACAAAAATTATAGTATTTTTATATTTTTCATCTATTTGCACCGAATCAATAAGTTTTATATCCACACCATTATATACCACACAAACACGGTCTTCTTTTACCCTATAATATTCAATCAGAGAATTTTTAGTTTCATTACTCACAGTGATTATTTTATTATAAGGCATTCTGGCCAAAATTTTCTCAACAATAGCTGCGGTTTTAGAAGATTGTATCCACTGATCATCCCCACCAGTACTAACATCATGTATTGTGGCTATAATGGGAGTTTTTTTTATTTTAGCACCTATAAAAGATGGAAAGAGTGGAGCATATGTTTGGGCATCAATAACATCATAACTATGAGTCAGAATCCACTTAAAAACAGAGCATATGAATTTTATAAAATCTGACGATTTTCTCTCAGGAGGTTTTTTAATTTCTGGTCCAATATGGTGAATATTTATGCCTTCAATTTCTTCAAAATCCACTACACCACTTATCTTCATGCAAATAACATCAACACTATGGCCATTCTTTACCATCCGTTTAGCAATTTCGTAATATCTTCGTTCACCGCCACCCTGATAATGTGGAACAAAAAAATCAGATACAATACATATTTTCATACTCGACCTCTAAATAATCAATATATTAAAATGCATATTTTCATATAAATCCAATTTAACTTAATCGCTAATTAATTAATTTAAGAAAATAGTATTTAAATTTTTAAAGTGGTACCATGACTTCAAAAACTTCTAATTCATTAACTCCTCAAAAAAAAGCTTTATCTCTAGTTAAATATTATTTTCAAAAAGAAATTAAAGGAGACTGTGAAGCCCGGAAAATGGCCAAAAAAGAAATTTTTAAATATTTAATCAAAACAGATGACGGATCTTACACTCTCAAATCAGAGGATATAAATGGAGATTGTGAGGCCATGCACACCGTCCATGGTGCAATTACAGAATCATTAGAAAAATATGTAAAACCTTCCAATCTAACGAATAAAAAGAATATAAAAGTTTTAGATATATGTAGTGGTTTGGGATATAATTCCGCAGCATTGATTGATTATTTACAGGCCTATACTAATCAAAATATAAAAATCTGTCTTGATTTAGTTGAAATTTCCATTGAAACCCTTGCTTGTGGATTATTTGTACCCAGTCCAGTAAATAGCCACGATATAGTTAAAAAAGCCATAGAAGAACATTTAATCAATAATGATTATGCCAAATTTAAGTTTGAAAAAGTAACAATTCCCCCAAATATAAATTTTAGTATTTTCTCCAAAGATGCCCGAGAAATTATGGTTAACATAAATTCAAACCATTATGATGCCATATTTTTAGACCCATTCAGCCCATTGAAAGCTCCTGAACTTTATACTGTAGAATTTTTAAGTGAATTAAAACGGATTATAAAAGAAGACGGAATTTTAACTACTTATACTTCTGCAGCACCGGTTAGATCTGCTCTTGTTAAAACTGGCTTCCATATAGGAGAAGGACCATCCTTTGGTAGAAAATCTGGAGGTACAGTAGCCTCTTTATCTTTAAAAAATATTTCACAAAATCTCAAAGACAATGACGAGCGGATGATTGCTTTATCTGATGCAGGTATTCCTTTTAGAGATCCACATTTTAATTTAGTCTCGCAAAAAATCTTAAAAAATCGTGATAATGAACGAAAAGAAGTTCGTGGTAAAACTAAACTATCTTCAGCTGTTAAAACTCCCATATTCCTGGGGAAAGATATAAAAATGGATAAATTAGGCCGCAGGGTAACAAGAAATATAAACAAGTTAAATATACCTGATTTAAAGTCAAAATATGCTCTTTTTTTGATTTGTTTACAATCCAACTATTGTATCTGCGGTTGCAATCAAAAAAGAATATCTAATTCTAGAGATAGGATAATTAATATGTCTGAAAGATTGTCTGAAATTTCAAAATACTCTTAAAATTATTTAAAGCCGTGTGTAGCCGATAAAAATTCTTTTTATTTTAAAACAATATTCTTATTCAAAAACAATATTGCTTCAAAACATGACTATTGTTCCCAATTAAAAAGTAATACTTAAATATTATAAAGTATATTTTGTATTAATTATTATATAATAAATAAAATATGGGAGGGATTCTCAAGAAATTATAAACTTGAATGATCAGATTTAATAGTTATAATAATCTGATTAGATATTAGAATTAATCTGTAATCTTTTTTTAATTAATTAAAATTTCATAATTACAATTATTTTCCAGATTAATGAATTTATCAATTATATACTTAGAGGATCTTCCCGAGGAGGTACGAAAATGTTCGAAATCAAATTAAAAGATAATTTAGGAAGAACCGGAATTCTAAAAACTAAACACGGCGTAATCAAAACACCCGCATTAATGCCTGTTATTCATCCCGGCAAACAATCAATTGATGTTAAAAGTTTAGGTGCTGAAATTGTTATCACCAATGCTTATATAATTTATAAAAATGAAGAATTGCGAGAAAAAGCTTCTAAAAAAGGTGTTCATGAATTAATAAATTTTGATGGGCCTGTGATGACAGATTCTGGTTCATTCCAGCTTTCAGAATATGGAGATATAGATATTGGAAATAAAGAAGTAATTGAATTTCAAGAATTAATTGGATCAGATATTGGAACTTCACTGGATATACCAACTCCCCCTTATGTTAGCCATGGAAGAGCTGAGCGAGACTTAGAAATAACATTGAAAAGGGCAAAGGAATCTTTAAAATATAAAAAAAATATTATGCTAAATTCAGTTGTTCAAGGATCGACTTTTACAGATTTAAGGGCTAGATGCGCGGAAGAACTTGGAAAAATGGATTTTGAACTTCATCCTATTGGAGCAGTAGTTCCCTTGATGGAAAATTACCAATATAAAGATTTAGTGGATGTAGTAATATCCTCTGTTTCTCATTTGCCAGAATCTAGACCTCGTCATCTGATGGGTGCAGGCCATCCTATGATTTTTGCACTGGCAGTTGCAATGGGCTGTGACCTATTTGATTCTGCAGCTTATATTCTTTATGCAGAAGACGATCGCTTTTTATCAGTAAGGGGGACATATAAACTGGAAAATCTTGTTGAGATGCCCTGTTCATGCCCTATTTGTATAAAATACACACCAGATGATCTAAGAAAAATGGAAAAAAGCGAAAGAAAAATTTTAATTGCTCAACATAATTTATATGTAAGTTTTGCTGAAATACGGAGTATAAAACAAGCCATTGCTGAAGGAAGTTTAATGGAGTTGGTCGAAACCCGTTGTAGATCTCATCCACGTCTTTTAGAAGCTTATCGGCAACTTGGAAATTATGCGGAAATCATTGAAAAATATCATCCTGCTTCAAAAAAATCAGCTTTCTTTTATAGTGGCCCAGAATCTTTAAATAGAGTCGAAGTGTATAGACACATGCAAAAAATACAGAAAATGCCTAAAAAAAGCAGATTATTGTTATTATCCTCAACAAGAAAGCCATATCACAAATATTTATCATCTGAAATGGGAGATTTTTTCAGCGAAGGATCTTCTAAAAAATCAGGTATGGATGATACCGATATAATGGTGGCGGATGTTCCTTTTGGTTTAATACCTTTAGAGTTGGATGAAGTATATCCTTTAGCCCAAAATGAAGCCCCTGGAATAATTGACAAAGATGCGAAAGAATTTGTAAAAAGTATCATTGAAAACACATATAATGAATACGAAGAAGTAATTGTCCACGCTGATTTAGATAAAAAATACCAATTAGGGCTATTTTCAGAGTATATATTACCCGATAATTTTAAAATAAAAATAGATGAACTTAAAAAGATAAAATCAGTAGCAAATTATCAATTTGGTCCTGGAGCCGGCGAAGGACTTTTTGAAGGAGATGTTCAAATTGTAAAAAGTAAAAAAACCGGAAAAATACGACATATTTACATTAAAGATAATTTAATTGCTACCATGAGGGCATCAGATGGTTTATTTGTTTTAAGCAAAGAGGGAGCAATAAGACTCCATGAAAAAATGGAATACCCTATAAATAGAGTTGTAGTCAATGCTGACTCTGAACCATTTGCCCGCGAAGGAAAAAGTATATTTGCTAAATTCATTATAGATTGTGATAAGAATATAAAGGCTAATGATGAAGTGCTAATAGTAAATGATAAAGATGAGCTACTGGCCTTTGGTAAGTCACTATTAAGCAGCTATGAAATAAATGATTTTAAAACAGGTCAAGCAATAAAAACTAGAAAAGGAGGTATATGATGATACCAGGTATGGGTATGAATCCTAAACAGTTAAAACAGATGCAGAGAAGTATGAAACAAATGGGCATGGACATGAAAGAAGTTCGTGGTGCTACAGAAGTCATAATCAAATTAAAAAATAAAGAAATTATTATTAAAAACCCAAAAGTCAATATAATGGATTTTATGGGTCAACAAACCTATCAGATTACTGGAAAAGCAAAAGAAAAAGCCATTGAAGCCGAATTAATCATCCCTAAAGATGATATTGAACTAGTTGCAACACAAACCGGCGCAACCTCTGAAGAAGCAGAAAATGCTCTTAAAGAAACTGAAGGAGATTTAGCTGAAGCAATTATGAGGTTGAGTTAATGGCATTACTGGTTCATTTGTCTGATCTTCATGTGGGAGCCATGAATTTCCACGCAGAAATTCTTTTAAAAGCCATAGGTCAGATAAATGATTTAAATCCAGATTTAACTATAGTTACTGGTGATTTAACAGAAAATGGATATTATCTTGAATTTTTAAAGGCATCACAATATTTAGAAAAGATTGAAAGTCCATTAATGGTGGTGCCAGGTAACCACGATTCACGGCATGTTGGTAATGAAACTTTTGAAGAAGTTCTTAAACATAGACATGGCACCATTGAAAATGACACTAAAACTTTGAAGGTTATAGGTTTAGACAGTAGCGAACCAGACCTTGATTATGGTAAAGTTGGTAGATCACAACAGATATGGATGGAAAAAGAGCTTCAAAAAGCTTATAATGAAAAACAGTACAAAGTTATTGCTCTTCATCATCATATCATCCCCGTGCCTAAAACTGGGCGCGAAAGGAATGTTCTAGCAGATGCCGGCGATGTTTTATTTTCATTAATTAATAATAAAACAGATCTTGTAATTTCAGGACATAAACATGTCCCACATGTTTGGAAACTTGAAAATACCATATTTGTAACTGCAGGAACTGTATCATCACTTAAGTTAAGAGGAAAAGATCTTAACTCATTCAATATATATAATATTAAAGAAGATTGTATAGAAATTAATTTAAGGCAGGTTCAAGGTAAAAAATATTTGCTGGCAAAATATGAAAACACTTGTCGTAATTAATTAATATTTCAAAATTATTTATACAGTAAACTTTTTTATAGTATCAATCTAATCAATTAATATAATTAAATAGCTAATAATTTTTATATGCTGAATGGAATTAGTTTAAAAGAATTGATTAATGAACCATTCCATATTTAATAACGCAATAATATAATTATCTATAAATTAGTATGACTATAGGTGATTAATTGAAAGTAATCATAGATGCATCTAATGTTGCCCATCACGGGAAAGGAAAGGATGAAAAACCTCGCTTAAAGAATATTTTAAATTCAGTACAGGCCTTAAAAGATTTGGGTTATGAACCAGTTATTATAGCTGATGCATCATTACGCCATGAAATCGATGAAAAAGAGGCTTTCAACAAATTTTTACAGGAAGGAGAGTTTCATCAAGTGCCTTCTGGAACTAACGCAGATCATTACATATTAAAACTTGCAGAAGAAGATGATGCGAAAATATTATCAAATGATATTTTTAGAGAATTTTTTGATGAATTTCAGGATATTAATAGTAGGAGAATACCTTACTCCCTGAAAGATGGAGAAATATTCATTGGTAGTTCGTCAAAACCTAAAAAAATAAAGAATATCTTGCAAAAAATCGCTTCTCAAACTTTATCAGAATTTGAAAAGAAAAATATGGATTCTTATCGTGTCAAAAGAGGTAAAAAAATTAGTGGAATCGCTATTGCTAAAGAAGCCATAGACAGAATCACTAAAAGTAAAGAAGAAGGTATTGAACCTAAATTAGAAGGCCTCTTTATGAAAATTCCTCTTTTTGAAAAAGTAATGAACATGGTTGAAGAAGCAGAACGAACCAGCGACTTTATTATTTTTGTTTTAGTTCATCCTAAAGATTATAAGGATGCTGTAAAAAACGCAGGAAATATTGCAGTAACTGTAGGAGATCGACTTAAATTAGATCATGCTCCATTGGTAGCTGTTAGAAATGATCTTTTTACTAAACCCGGCAGCTTTGAGCTTAATATCATATATTCCGATGAAGTAGTAGAAGAATCACCATATAATGTTAATATTACAATTAATGATCATGACTACTCTTTTGTAAAAAAGAACTCCCGAAACATTGCCAGTACCATAGCTGCCCGGTTGGGAACATGGAAATTTCCAATAGTATCTGTAAAACCTAGTATGTTAATGGAAAAAGCCGGACAATATGATGTAACGCTAGAAAAGGGAGGAAATGATTAATGGTCTCTGATTACTTATTACGTGGCCTGTTAAGCTTTTTCATTAAAAACAAGGTTCTGAGCATTGGCACAAAATATTACCCCACTAATCACGTGGAACGTGAATACGTGGAAATGATAAATTATACTCAGACCATGTTATTAGAAATTGAAAAGGCACATATCAGCACAAGTAAGATATTTGAAAACCTCATCAATGAAGTTGGTCCTGAGAATATTCCTGAAAATAGGCGTTTTATTGAATTAAAAGCTGCTGAAGACAGGGTTGACGAATATGCTCTTTTAAGCAATATTATCATGGGTAGCGATCGCTATTTATACATAGAAATATTCAACAAAGGAAAAATAATTCAAGAATTTGCTAATATAATAAAAAAAGAAAATGGTACTATAATCGAACAAAGCAAAAGTGAAATTGTTGCTAAGCTTTTATCTAAAAATGACGCAATTAGAGTAGCTATTGATTTGATCAGAATAGGTAGCAACAAAGATGTTAATGTTAGAGCTGCTGTGGGAATGACTGGTGCCGCATCTATTGAAAGGTCCATTAATCTAAATAAAGAAATAGGTGAAATTTCAGGTGTGGGTTTCACTAAATTGGGCGGGGAATTCGCAGTAGTATTTCCTTCAAAATTCTCTAAACTGCAGGGAGAACCGGCATATTATGATAACTACCTTTTCATTGATATGATTGATTCAACTAAGTTTATCGATGACTATGGTCGAGACAAGTTAGTTGAAATAATGAATGATATTAAAGGATTTATTGAAAAGGAATGTAAAGGAAAAATAGAAGGATATAGAGAGGGTGGAGATGATTTAATTGCTAATCTACCAACCAAAGACCTGGCCATGAAAGCAGGGATTGATTCAGCATGGCATGCTCTTAATAATGGGGCTAAACTGAGAGCAGGTATTGGAAAAAGTAGGCGTGAAGCCGGTGAAAGAGCACAATTAGCAGATGAAATTAAAATTTGGCATCCCAGTTCTCTGATAATCTTTGAAATTGCAGATGGGATTTATGGCTACTATGTACCCTCTGAATTTACAAGAGCAATAATGGATTTCACATTAAATAAAAAATTCAAAGCTTTGTTGATATTTGTTTTTGTTTTTATCGCATCATTTGTTGGTTGGAGTATTGGCTATTGGGAGTTTGGAATTGTGGCCATTTTCTTATCAGTACTCTATGCCGTTACTACTTAAAGGTAACCTATTTAAAGGGGTAAATACAAAAATTGATACCGGGAGATAGTATGAGGCCAGAGACTGAAGGAAAAATAATGGTTGCATTGATAATATCCTTAATTGCATTTGGTTGTGGCTCCGGTGTAGGTATAGTAATAGGTATTTCTCAAAATGATACCTCTTCTCCATTTTCACTTAATTATACACAACAAAATCCACAGCTTCCAACATCAAACATTAGTTACACTGAACCAGCTAAAACAACCACTTCTCAAGATAATCAAGATTCTGAAGAAGTATATGTTGAATCCAATAACAACAATCAAAAAAATAAACAAAACTATGAAAAAAATGAAAATGACGATAACAGCGATAACAGTACGGGTAATAGCAACTTCAATGAAAATAATGACAGTTACTAAGTTTTAGAATTAGTGATGCATTTATTAGGATATATAATGAGTAAATTTCTCATATTCATCTATGATTAAGTTAGTGAGGGCTTTATCTCACATTCTCCTTTTTTAAACTATAAATTTTATAATTACTATTTATCAAGGGATTATCATGAAAATAATTGAAGGCGGGATATGTGCTGTTGAACAAGTCAAAGCTTCAGGTGTTAGAAAAGGAAAATATGGGCTTGGAATAATATTAAACCCCAACAGTAATGCTGCAGGCGTTTTCACATCAAACAAAGTTGTGGCCGCTCCAGTTAAACTTACAAAAAAAGCTTTAATTAATGGAACTCTCTCTGCAGTTGTAGTAAATAGTGGGAATGCCAACTGTTTTACAGGGGCTCAGGGGGTTGCCGATGCCAAAGAAATGTCCAAAAAAGTTGCAACTCATTTAAAAATTGATTATGATGATGTAGGGGTAGGTTCTACAGGAGTTATTGGTCGAGAAATGCCTATGGAAACCATAAACAATCTTATTGACCATGCCATTGATCCTCTTGAAAATTCAGCGCAAGCCTCAAAAAATGCTGCAAAAGCAATAATGACGACGGATACTTTTTTTAAAGAGTTTGCAGTAGAAACAAAACTAACTGATGGAAGTAATGTTAAAATTGGGGGTATTGCTAAAGGTTCTGGAATGATTGCACCTAATATGGGAACTATGTTATGTTTCATTACAAGTGATGTTAAAGCCAGCCCCCAAGAATTACAAGAATCCCTTCAAAAAGCAGTGAATCAAAGTTTTAATATGGTTGTAGTGGATGGAGATGAAAGTACTAATGACATGGTTGTAATCATGGCTAATGGTAAATCTGGAAAAATTGATGTGAATTTTCAAAAAGCCTTAGATTTTTTATGCCAAGAACTAGCAAAAATGATGGCCCGTGATGGTGAAGGGGCTACAAAGTTCATGGAAGTTGAAATTAAAAATGCCCGATCCAATGAAGATGCTCAAAATGCAGCTAAATCAGTAGTAAAATCACCTTTAGTTAAAACAGCTTTATTTGGTGGAGATCCTAATTGGGGGCGCATAGTAGCTGCAGTTGGATATTCTGGTGCTGAAATGAAAGAAGATAAGATTAGCGTGACGCTTCAATCACCTAATGAAAATGTGACCATCGTATATAATGGAATAGTGAAAGCTTTCGAAAATACTGAAGAACTTAAAATTGCAGAAAACATAATGAAACAAAAAGAAATAAAAATTATTGTGGACCTTTCTTTAGATAAATATTCTGCCACAGCTTATGGCTGTGATCTGAGTTATGATTATGTAAAAATTAATGCAGAATATACCACATAAATTAAAAGTAATTGTACTGCACAATATAAAAAAAATTCACCCTATAAATAAAATAAGGGGATTAAAATGAAAACCGTTAATATTCTCGTAGAAGCCCTTCCTTACATCAAAAAATTCCATAAAAAGAAAATTATGATTAAATATGGGGGCCATGCCATGATTGATGAAAGTGCCATGGAATCCACTGCACGTGACACCGTTCTTTTAAAATATGTAGGTATGGATCCTGTTGTAGTCCATGGAGGGGGACCAGAAATTTCCAGATCTATGAACAAAATGGGTAAAGAACCTCAATTCATTGAAGGACTCCGTATCACTGATGAAGAAACAATGGAAATTGTAAAAATGGTATTGGTCGGGAAAATAAATACTACTATTGTTTCAAAAATTTGTTTACATGGTGGAAAAGGAATCGGTCTTTCAGGCAAAGACAGCCAACTTTTAATGGCTAGAAAAAAAGCTCCCCATATCATCAAAAACCATACCACTGGTGAGGAGAAACATGTGGATTTGGGATTAGTTGGAGAAATAGAATCTGTGAATCCAGAAATTATTGATATGCTCACAACAAATAATTACATCCCAATAATATCACCTATAGGTATTGCTGAGAATTCCAACACACTTAATTTAAATGCAGACACCGTTGCTGGAGAAATCGCATCTAAAATTGATGCAGAGAAATTAATTATATTAACTGATGTTCCTGGAATATTAGAAGACCCTAAAGATCCGGACACATTGATTAAAAAAATTAAAATTGACGAAATCAGCGATCTTGTAAAAAGCGGCATAATTAAAGATGGTATGCTTCCCAAAACACTGACCTGTATTCAAGCAATTCAGGACGGAGTTTCATCAGCACACATCATTGATGGTCGTGTAAAACATTCTATATTACTTGAAATTTTCACTAAAAAAGGAATAGGGACTATGATTACTAAATAATCCCCATTTTTCTTAGATTATAAATTTTTTATTACTTCTTTTGCCATCTCTATGGTTTTGGATTTACCCCCTAAATCAGGAGTTAAACATTTGGATTTTTTTAAAACATTGAAAACAGCATTTTCTAATTTTAACGAAGATTCTTTTTCACCCAAATTATCTAACATCATTACTGCAGATAATAACATTGCTGTAGGATTGGCAATTCCTTTACCAGCTATATCTGGTGCAGATCCATGAACTGGTTCAAATAATCCATTCTGATGGCCAATATTAGCAGAAGGAGTCATTCCCAAACCACCCACAAGTCCAGCACCTTCATCAGATAGTATATCACCGAAAAGATTTGAAGTGACAATCACATCAAATATTTGAGGTTTTGTTACCATGTACATTGCAGCGGCATCTACATAAAAATCTTCATTATTTATCTTAGGAAAGCTACCTGCTATTTGATAAAAAGTATCTTTAAAAAGGCCATCTGTTTTTTTAAGGACATTGGCTTTATGAATAGCTGTAACCTTTTTTCGCGAATTTTCCTGTGCATATTCAAATGCAAACTTAAAAATCCTTTCTGTAGCTTTTTTTGTGATAACACGGGTGGCCTGAGCCCCTTCTTTTGTATACTCTTCTAAACCAGCATATAATCCTTCAGTATTCTCACGAATAATAACAAAATCAAGGTTATTAAACAGAGAATTGCTTCCGGGAAGTGATTTAACCGGCCTCACATTAGCAAAAAGATCCAGTTCTTTTCTAAGAGTAATAATAGCACTTTTTTGCCCAGGCACTGTAGTAACTGCTCCAAAAAGTGTTGCGTCAGTATTTTTAGCAATGTCAATTGTTTCTTCGGGGATAGTGGTCCCATATTTTTGGAAGCACTCATTTCCAGCTGAAGCAAATATATACTCTACATCTAGATTTAAATGATTTAAAACTAAAAGAGTCGCATCCATGACTTCTTTACCGACTCCATCTCCTTTAATTACTGTGATTTTTATCATTGAAACACCATTAGCTTAATATTAATCATCTCTTGAAAATTATATATTTATTGAGAGTTATAATTATCTTTAATAAATTTTAAAAATTTTATAAATAGTAAAAATAGCGATAATGGGGGATATAATTTGTGGCCAATAAATATAATAGGTTTTATGGACTCAATCCGAGGTAAAAAAGGTTCAATGAAACACTATAAGAACAAGCTTTTGCATTTTAAAGAACAGGAAGCAGAAACACATATTGATATTGGAGTCATCTATTTAGAAGATGAAAACCCTGAAAAAGCATTAAAACATTTTTATGAAGCACTTAAAATGTACAAAAATTTACATTCAATAGAAGGTGAAGCCTTTGTTCATAATCTTTTGGGGGATCTTTATATTTCCATGAGAAATCCATCAAAAGCAATTATGCATTACCAGGATTCTTTTAAACTTTATGCTTCAATGAAATCTCCTTTGAAAAATGAGTTATTTTCAAAAATTAAAGATACTGAAAAAGCAGAAGAAGTTATTGAAATCCTTAAAAATAAAGAAGAATGAAACAATTAAGGTAGTGGTATAATGCAACAAATCATTTCAGTTCTAGGGCTAATGGACTCTTTTAGAGGTAAAAATAGTGCACTGAAAAACTATGAGAAAAAACTTGCGGAATATCAAGAACAGGAAGCCGAAGTTCTCATTGACATTGGAGTCATCTATTTAGAAGATGAAAAATCAGAAAAGGCTTTAAAACACTTTCAAGAAGCTCTTAAAACATATGAAAAATTAGAATTTTCTGAAGGAGAAGCATTTACCCATGATTTAATTGGAGACACATATTTAAGCGATCGAGACGCTCAAGGCGCTTTAAAACATTATCAAATGGCATTAGATATTTATTCAGATATAAATTCTCCACTGAAAGAAGATATGGCTGAGAAAATTAATGACGTACATGGAATAGAAAAGTCCCTGGGGATCAAAACCAAAACAAGCCCGTCTGAAAATAAAAAGCATAAACATATTAAAACTGAAAATTCTTCAGAGTTTAAACCATCACATGAAAAGTTCACTACCAACATAGAAAAAATTGCAGAAAAGCTGGAAGAGTCTATCATGTTAATGGAGAATGCTAAACTCTATGCAGAATATTATAAAGAAACTAAGACCACCGCATATCTTGAAGAAGCATTGAATACCGCGGATATTATTGAAGATCATGATGGTCAAGGCACGATTAATTTAATGATGGGGGATATTATTTTAAGAAATGAAAATACCAATGATGCATTGAATCATTTCAAGAAGGCATATTCTATATTCAATAAAGCAGAAAATGAAAAAGGAGAAGCAATTTCTCTTCTTTTAATTGGTGCTGTTTATTTCATTTTAGATAGAAAAAAAGATATGTACACTGTATTTAAAGATTCCATAAACTTATTCCAAGTTTTAGGTGATAAAAAAGGAGAATCCGTAGCTAAAAGTCTTATTTCTATGTTATCTCAATAGATTTATATTCTTTTTATAATGAATATTTAAAACATTTCATTTGATTTAATTTAATTTAATTTCAAGAATATTATGGAATCCTTCTTTATTTTTCAAAAAATCTATTATCTACAAAAAACAAATAATGATTTATCATGCATATAATGAATAGGTTATGGTGAAAAAATGGAAAAACAAGAAAATGTTGCCCGGCTTATAGAATCATTAAAGGAAGAAGATGAACATGTGCGTGTTCAGGTGATAGAACTACTAGAAGAAATTGGGAGCCCTGCCGTTGAGCCACTCATAACCGCATTATCAGACCCAAATAAATTTGTCAGGATGGGTGCAGCTAAATCACTTGGAGATATAAATGATTCCAAAGCTGTTGATCCATTAATTGAAACTTTAAGTGATGATAATAAATGGGTTAGACGAGAAGCTTCAGGAGCCCTATCTAAAATGGGTGATGACGCTGTAGATCCTCTTATAAATTTACTCGACAATGACGATTGGAAAGTTAGAGGTGCTGCGACATGGGCTTTAGGAAACATTAAAAACCCTAAATCAGTTGATCCCCTAATTAAAGTTCTAAATGATAAAAGTGGTTTCGTAAGAAGTGGCGCTGCATGGGCACTGGGTAATATTGGTGGAGAAAAAGTAGAATCTGCCATGAAAGAACTTACTAAAAATGATAGTGGATATGCTAAAAAAGTTGCCGCTGATTTTCTAGAAAAAAAAGTTGATTAACTAATAATAATTTTTATAATAAATAATCAACTATTAAATTTTAGTTATATTGAAAAATATAGAAGAAATGATGTTCTAAATATTAGAACAACCTAAACAACAGGGATATGGTGTTTATTTGAAAGTGAGTATTATTGGATCCACCGGGAGAGTAGGTAAAGCAGCAGCACTCTGCCTAGCAGAAGAACATGCCGTGAACACATTACAGCTTATTTCTCGAGAGGAAAGTCTGGATCATAATAAAGGTGAAGTTTTAGATATATATGATGCCTTGGCAGCAAAAGGCGTTTCAATAACTATACAGACATCTTCAGATGTATCAGATGTTCAGGGTTCCCAAGTTGTGGTTATAACCGCAGGAGCTCCAAGAACACCCGATATGCAGAGAATGGAATTAGGATCAGAAAATGCGAAAATAATTGCAGATTATGCTAAAAAAATAGCTAAAGCAGCTCCTGATACAATCATATTAGTCGTGACTAATCCCGTAGATGTGATGACCTATGTGGCCCTGAAAAATTCTGGTTTTCCATCGAGCAGGGTTTTTGGATTAGGTAACCACCTGGATTCATTGCGACTTAGAAATTATATGGCTGAGCACTTTAAAGTGCATGTGAGTGAAGTTCACACTCGAGTAATAGGTCAACACGGCCCATATATGGTTCCTCTTATTAGTTCAACTTCTATTGGAGGTATCCCAATAGAGTACTATTCTGCTCGAGATTATTTCACAGACTATAAATCATTTAATTTAAAAAATACCATTGAAAAGGTTATTAACGCAGGCAGCAATATCATTAGTAAAAAGGGGGCGACTGAATACGGCCCAGCCTTTGCGATTTCCAATATTGTAAACACTATCTTGAATGATGAAAAGAAGATTTTGACTGTTTCTACTTTGATGGAAGGAGAAATAGATGGAATTAAAGATGTTTGTTTAGGTGTGCCTGTTAAATTAGGAGAAAATGGTATTGAGGGAATAGTTCCAGTGCAGATGGATCGGGATGAAAGAGAAGCTCTTCAAGATGCTGCTGACTTTATAAAAAAGTCCACGGATGAAATAATGAAAGAGTTAGAATAGATAACATTTAATTTATTTCCTTATATCAATTCTTAATTTTTTCTAAAAATTAGTTCTAAGATTAATTACTAATCCTCACAATTGATATATAAAAATAACAGTATAACGCTTTTTTGTTCATTTTGCTAAAGAAATTTAGTTACAAAAGGATTATATAATTGTTCAGTTATACAATGTAATAGCATCACTTTTCTGAACATTGTATATTTTCATGGACTAAATGAAATCAAAAATTCAGAAAAACTTTTCGTCGGCAATAATTTTCCGGTAGGTTTATATAATATTATTCCATATAAATCAAATTGCACAAAATGTGTTATATTAAATTATAATCACAAAATCTTTAAAAAGGAGCAAAAATGATAAAAATAGGAATTTTAAATCTACAAGGGGCCGTTTCAGAGCACTTTGATATCACAAAAAAGGCTTTAAAAAATTTAAAAATAGAATCTAAAGTTTTTAATGTGAGAACATCGGAAGAAGCTTCTAGATGTGATGGTATTATAATATCCGGCGGAGAAAGTACAGTTATAGGTAAACTGCTTGTTGAAACTGGAATAAAAAACATCATAATTAACCAAAAGATACCTATTTTCGGTACATGTGCAGGCATGGTTCTTCTTGCATCTCAAACAGATTTTGAACAACCTTTACTGAACATAATGGATATGACAGTAAAAAGAAACGCTTTTGGTAGACAAAAAGATTCCTTTGAAAAAGAAATTGAAATATTTGGAGAAAAATATCCTGGAGTATTTATTAGAGCTCCTGCTGTTGAATCAATTGGAGCAAATGCCCAGATCATCTCCAAGTTAGATAATATTATTATTGGTGTTAAACAGGATAAAAACATTGCACTAGCATTCCATCCTGAACTTACTCAAGACACCAGATTACATGAGCACTTTATAAAGGAGGTATTATAGTGTGTGGAATAGCAGGAGTAGTATACAAAGATAAGAAACTCCACCCCGTGGGAAGCGATATGACAAAAATGTTAGATGCTTTGCAACATCGCGGGCCTGATTCAGCTGGATTTTCACTTTACGGAGGTCTTGGATTAGAAGAAAATGAGTATCTATTAAACATTGAAGTTAAAGAAAAACCAGGACTAATAGAAACTGTTAAAGAGAAAGTTGAATTTGTGAGCCCTATAAAATCTGAAGAAATTATCCCTTCAGTTGAAAATTATAATATTTACCGATGCAAAATAGGCCTTAATACCTTTGATCAATTAAAACCACTCATAATGGATATTGATAAAGTCGAAGATGTTATCGTACTTAACGGAAGTCATTCATTTGAAATGATTAAAGATGTTGGTTCTGTTCTAGAAATAGCAGATCGATACGATACATGGTCCAAAAAAGGAACCCATGCCATTGGCCACACTAGATTTTCTACGGAAAGTATTGTAGATCGTTACCATGCACACCCTTTCCAAAGTTATATCATTCCTGATATTACAGTGGTTCACAATGGTCAAATAACTAACTACTGGAAAATAAGAGATCCTTTAGAACGAAAAGGACATATTTTTGAAACTAATAACGATACAGAATGTATTGTACACTATGTAGCAGATAAATTATCCATGGGATATTCTTTAGAAGAAACTCTCGAACAATCCGTAAAGGACATGGATGGACCTTTTTCATATATTGTAGGTACTCCTAACGGTGTGGGAATAGCGAAAGACCAGCTAGGATTAAGACCTGGCGTAATGGCTGAAAATAATGATGTTTTTGCCATTGCATCCGAAGAAGTTTCTCTAAGAGAAGTAATGGATACTCACAATGTGGAACAGATATCTCCTGGAGAAGTGAGGGTTTACGAAATTTAAGATAATAACAAGTGCTTTTAATATTTCACATAATTGGAATAAAAGCAATTTGAAGATTTAAAGGTGATATTATGAGGGAAATAGAAATTGACGCTCAATCAAAAACTCCTCGGGAAATAAACCGTTCCCTAAAATCGATGGCAAAAGAATATGATAAAATTATCATAAAAAATCCTAATGCCATGCATTATCTTTTAGCCGGGCTAACTGATGATGTGGAAATTGTGATAGAAGGTTCCGCAGGATATTTTGTAGGAACCATGATTCACAATGCTAAAGTTAAAATTAATGGTAATGCAGGATGGTTCCCTGCAGATAATATGACTGCTGGTGAAGTCATCATTGAAGGTTCTGCTGGAGATGGTGTAGGGCAGGGAATATATGGCGGTACAGTGATTGTCAAGAAAGATGTAGGGTCTAGAACCGGGGAAATAATGAAAAACGGAACTATAATTGTTGGTGGAAGTTCTGGTTTTATGACTGGTCTTTTTATGATGGGTGGGAAAATCATCATATTAGGGGACTTGGCTGAAGATGCCGGTGAATCCATTATCCGAGGAGCTATATACGTCATGGGAGATATAAAAAGCCTGGGTAAAAACGCTAAAGTAGGGGAACTGGATTCTGAGGATAAAAAAGAGTTGAAAGAATTACTGCCGGAATATGGTTTTGATTTAAATGATGCACAATATGATCAATTCAAGAAAATAGTTCCAAGAAGTAAAAGGCCATTCTATGGTCAAGAATCGGAGGAAGGATAATGACAGGAAATACTGTTGAAAAGGGAAAAGAGAAAACCGCCATGACAGGTACACCCTGTCAAATTATGGCCGCCTCCCTAATGGATAATTATTTAGAGGATTTACCAATTGATCTTAAAATAGGGCTTTTTTGTATGGAAAACTTTTCATACAATTATCTGAAAGAGTTATTGAAAAAATATGACCTTGACCTTAAAGATGTAGTTGAATGCAGAGTAGAAAAAGGTAAAATGTGGTTTTACCTTACAGAAGACCAGATATTTAGCATCCCTTTAAGTGAAGCAAAGTCATGTATGAGAAAAAGTTGTCAAATTTGTATGGACTTTACTTCAGAACAAGCAGACATTTCTGTTGGGTCAGTAGGATCCCCGGATGGATGGTCCACAATAATTGTGCGAAATGAAAAAGGTTTGGATATTCTAGAAAAAGCCGAGAAAGAAAATTATATTGAAACTAAACCAGTGTCCGATTCTGGAATTAAATTAATAGAAAGACTCGCCTTGAAGAAAAAATCTGAAAACTTAGAAGAGATTAAAAAAAGAGAAAACATAGGACGGCCAGTGCTTTCATGGAGAATAATGCCCGAAGAGAAGTACACCGATGAAGTTGCAGAAAACCAATTTTCAGATCTTAAAGGAGACGTTATCGATATAGGAGCTTGTGTCTTATGCGGAGCGTGTCTTTTAGCCTGCCCAGAGAATATTGTGGAAATAAAAGACCGAAAGCCAGAGATTAAAGGAAGCTGTCCTGAAGGGTGCAATGCCTGTTACATAGCATGTCCCAGAACTTACGTGCCAGACAGCATATCTAATAGAGATACAGAAAAATCAGCATTTGGTGAGTACATTAAAATAGTTTCTGCTAAAGCCCCTATGTTCCAAGGACAGGATGGGGGAATAGTTACTGCCCTTTTAAGTTATGCTTTATCGGAAAATATTGTAGATAACGCATTAGTAGTTGACAAAAGTAGCCAGAACCCATGGAAACCAAAAGCAAAACTTGTAAATAATTTAGAAGCAATTGTTAAAGCTTCAGGGACTAAATATTCAGCTTGTCCCATATTTAAATCATTAAAAGAATAAGGGGATCATCATGCCTTTCAAAATAGAAAGAAGTCGAGAGCTCTGTAAGAGAAATTTTGACCGTCCAGGATGCTGTTGGTACTTATGTGACAACCGGGACGAAAGTCAATGCAAAAATTGTTATTCATGTTACAATAACTGTCCCCACGATGTTTACGAAATAATTGGGGATGAACCATATCCAATTAAACACGAAAACTGTGTTGGATGTCGTATATGTGAAGAAATGTGTCCAAACAATGCAATAGAAGTTAATGCTGTTCCAGAAGACAGAAGAAATGTTTGGTCATTCGCGGATTTGGTTGAAATTCAGCGAAAATCCAATGAAGGATCATATAAAGTAAGAGGCTGCGGTGCAACTAGACCCATACCTACATTTGATGATCTGGTAATTGTACCTGCTCAAGTATCCAGACCACCTATTGACAAATACCGGGAACCTTGCAATACAAAAATTGTTTTAGGGGACAGATATGCTGAAAATCCATTAGTAATAGACACTCCCATCATGATTGCGGCCATGTCTTTTGGTGCATTAAGTAAAGAAGCAAAAATTGCTCTAGCAATGGGCGCAACCTTAGCTGGAACCGCCACCAATACCGGGGAAGGTGGAATGTTGCCAGAAGAACGTAAATATGCTTCAAAATTAATTGCACAATATGCATCTGGAAGATTTGGTGTATCAGCCGATTATCTAAACAACTCTGAAGCTATTGAAATTAAGATAGGACAGGGCGCAAAATCTGGTATGGGTGGACATCTTCTAGGGGAAAAAGTAACTGCAGAAGTTTCTAAAATAAGAATGATTCCAGAAGGTACTGATGCTTTAAGTCCTGCACGACATATGGACATTGTGGGGCCAGAAGATTTAAGCATGAAAATATCTCAATTAAGGGAAATCAGTGATTGGAAAGTTCCGATTATTGTTAAGTTCACTTCTGGAAGAGTAAGCGACGATGTAAAAATTGCTGCTAAAGCTGGAGCCGATATCATCGTAGTTGATGGTATGCAAGGAGGAACCGGCGCCGGACCAGATATAGTAACTGAACATTCGGGAGTACCCACCATTGCTGCCATCGTAGAGGCAGATGAGGCTTTAAAACAAGTCAACTTAAGAGACAAAGTAAGTCTAGTGGCAGGTGGAGGTATCAGAAATGGTGCTGATGTAGCTAAAGCTATTGCTCTTGGAGCAGATGCAGCATATATTGCAACTTCTGCATTAGTATCCATTGGATGTAGAGTTTGTCAGACATGTTACACTGGTACCTGTAGAAAGGGTATTGCTACTCAAAACCCTCAGCTTAGAAGAAGATTAGATTATGTTGAAGGCGGAAAAAAAGTAGCCAGATACATAGAGGCCATGACTGAAGAAGTTTGCATGCTAACCCAACAAGCCGGAAACACAGATGTTAGCAAGCTAGAAAAAGACGATCTTAGAGCACTTACTATTGAGTCATCAGCTTTAACTGGTGTGAAACTTGCAGGAATGGAATCTCCATTCACGATCGACTGATTCTAAAAAAAATAGAGTACAACTAATTTAATAGTGAAAACTATTAAATTTTTATTTTTTAATTAGATTATTTTAAATAGATGCATATTATTCAACTGTTTTTAATAAATTAATATACAAATGTCTTTATTCTTTATTAGAATGTTTAGCAGAAGATTTTATCCTTTGTTTGTAAAGACATTCAGGGCAAATAGTTAATTCGTTGAAAAGATCTAATTCATCTGTAAAGTGGCCACTTAACCCTTGTTTAAACTTTAAATTCGAAAAATCTTCTTTATAAAAATTGTTTCCACATTTTTCACATTTCTTCATTAGAATCAACTTAAGATCAAATAACTTCTAAAATAAAATATGAATTAATTTATATTTATTTTTTATTAAAAATAAGGATTAGATAAGAAAATATATATCATATTTAGTTATACTAAATTTGTGGAGATAAAAATGCGAAAAATATCAGTAAAACATTACGTATTGATTATAGCTGCCCTTTCATCCTTTTTAACACCTTTTATGGGTTCTTCAGTGAATGTGGCTTTACCAGCCATCGCCAGTCAATTTCAAATAGATGCTATTATTCAAAACTGGATTCCTGCATCTTTTCTTTTAGCAGCAGCCATATTTGCTGTTCCTTTTGGTAGAATATCAGAAATATTAGGTATGAAAAAAATTTTCACATATGGCATAATCCTTTTTACAATTTCTTCATTTTTAGCTGCTCTTTCACCCGATGCTTTTTATTTAATAATATTCCGAGTAATGCAGGGTATTGGATCTGCAATGATTTTTGTCACAGGTTTAGCTCTTTTAACAAGAGTTTATCCCCCTCAAGATAGAGGAAAAGCCATTGGAATTAACATCGCCGTTGTTTATATTGGTTTATCTCTTGGACCAGTATTAGGTGGGATCTTGACCCAAAATTTGGGTTGGCAAAGTATATTTTGGTTTGCAGTACCTATTGGTCTTTTGACAACCATGATTGTATTATGGAAACTTAAAGATGAATGGGCTGATGCACGAGGGGAAAAATTTGACGTATTAGGTTCTATCCTTTATTCAATAGCACTTTTCTTGTTAATGTACGGATTTTCACTACTTCCGGCTCCACAAGGGCTTTTTATGCTTTTAATTGGGGTTTTATTATTATTCGGTTTTGTTAAATGGGAATTATCCAATTCAAGCCCAGTATTTAACATGAAATTATTTAAAAACTTCACTTTTGCTTTTTCCAGCCTGGCAGCATTAATAAATTACAGCGCAACATTCGCTGTTTCTCTACTTTTAAGTTACCATTTACAGTATATTAATGGTTTAGACCAGCAAACAACAGGATTTATTTTAATTGCACAACCCCTTGTAATGGCCATAGTAGCACCTTTAGCAGGAAGGCTTTCTGATAAAAAAAATCCACAAGTTTTAGCTGGAATTGGAATGTCCATAACAACTTTAGGACTGTTCTTACTGGCTTTCATCCATGAAAATACCAGTTTAACCATGATAATACTATCATTAATGATGTTAGGTCTTGGATTTGGATTATTCTCATCGCCCAACACCAATGCTATTATGGGATCTGTTGAAAGAAAATATTATGGGATCGCATCAGCAACTGTAAGTTCAATGCGACTTATTGGCCAATCTTTTAGTATTGGTATGGTAACTTTAATATTTGCTTATATTCTGGGAAGAGTTCAAATTAGTCCAGAATATTATCATTTATTGCTACAAGCAACACAAATCTGTTTCATTTTATTCAGTATCATGTGTTTCGTGGGTATTTTTGCAGCACTTGCTAAAAGAAACCATAATAATAAAATTAATGGTTGATTTAATTGAATTTAATAGGTAATCCCCGTAATTTGAATAGGTGAATAAATTTTACCAATAATCTATTTTTTATATTAAAAAATTAAAATTAAATATACAACGACTTGATTTTATCAAAAATTCAGATAGAATCAACATAGGGGAATTTTATGAAAGAAAAGGAATCATCAACAGATCACATGAAGATTAAAATATTGAAAAATGGCCCTTACATTGTTACTGGGAATGTTCCACTTTATGAACAAGTGATTATTACAGATAATGAAGGCCACACAAAAGACTTAGTTGATGAAAAAGAATTCCCATTACAAGAAAATTATAGTCTCTGTAGATGTGGTGAATCCAAAAATAAGCCATTCTGTGATGGTACTCATACGGATATAAATTTTGATGGAAAAGAAACAGCCAGTCAAAAACTATATATTGAAAAAGCCGAGGTATTTGAAGGAGAAGAACTTCGATTAACTGATGCTCATGAATTTTGTGATCATTCACGGTTCTGTCTGAGATCAGGAGGTATTAGAAGCCTTATCAAATCAAAAAAGCCCGCGGACCAAGAAATGGCCATCCAAGAAGCCATGATTTGTCCATCTGGACGATTAGTATTGTGGAATAAAGAAACCGGAAAATATTATGAACATGATTTTGATCCATCCATTGTACTAATCCATGATAAACAGAAAAAGTGTCAAGGCCCAATATGGGTTAGAGGAGGCATACCTATAGAATCATCTGATGGGGAAATTTACGAAATTAGAAATAGAGTTACATTATGCCGATGTGGGAAATCTGAAAATAAACCCTATTGTGACGGTAGCCATTGGATGGATGCCAAACAAAAACTTAAATTCAGAAAAAAATGGGGTCTTGATAAGAAAAAATAAATACTTTAATTTCCAATTAAGAAGCTAAAAATTGTTTAATTTTAAAATAAGTACAATATAATTAAAATCATGTAATTACCCTATTAGAAATCTCTAGTTTAAAAAAACAATTCAACAGCACTATTTATGTTATAATAAACATTGAAAAAAAAGAAAAAATAGGGGATGTAGATTTCAGGTATTAATCTAGTTTTTTGTGGCATAGCCACCAATCATAACAAGTAAATTCCCCTGATTCTGCCTGTTTAAGTCTTTCTTTTGATGTTTTAACATCTTTAGCTGGGGGAATAATAACGTGATCATCCACGAGCTCATTGTTAGGCCAATTAGCAGGCATAGCTACCTTTTTATTATCAGCAATCTGCATGGCTTCAACCACCCTCAAGATTTCATCCATATTTCTACCAAGTTCCTGAGGGTAGTAAAGTATAATTCGTATTTTACCATGATCATCCACTACAAAAACTGCTCTTACTGTATTGGTTCCTTTGCCCGGGTGTATAAGTCCCAACTTCCCTGCCACAGTTCCAGTATCAGCAATTACTGGAAATTCAATTTCAATGTTGAGGTTTTCTTGGATCCATTCTTCCCATTTGATATGAGCAAAAACCTGATCCACACTCATACCAATAAGTTCACAGTTTAAATCTCGGAATTGGTCGTATCTTTTCTGAAAAGCATAAAATTCAGTAGTGCAAACTGGGGTGAAATCAGCCGGATGGCTGAAAAGAACAAACCATTTTCCTGAAAAGGCTTTTGGTAGTTCTATGGTCCCATGAGTTGTTTCTACAGTCATTTCAGGAAATTCATCCCCTAACAGTGGCATTCCTTTGCTTTTTTCATTTTCCATAATATCACATCTTATTATATTAATATGATCAACATAGTATTAGTTTCTTTTTGAAAATAGAAATCATTGCAAAAAGATAATGAATTTTTGAACCATTCTATTTTTTTTATGTTTGGGTTTAGTAACCCTTTCGTTATTAATAAAATATTTTATGACTCCTAACCAAAAAGACCCTATATGAATAAAAATACTTAAAAAAGCTCAAAATGAGTTAATACAATCGTAAAATATAGAGTTATGAAATATATGATTCAAAATACATTTCTAAGAATATAATTTGGTGGTATGCATCTTAACTTAAATACAACTTAAAAAAAAAATGTAGAATTTCACCACGAAAATAGCGGTAAATTTACTATCAACTTGTCCTTTTTAATTTAATTACATAGATTTCAGGGCGGGCAAAGAATCGAATAGGTAATATAACAGTGCCGATCCCATTGCTTACAATCATAGTAGTATTGTCCTCTTTAATGATTCCAGTTCTATATTTATTCCCATAATTGGAGTAAACAACCGGAGCCCATAGTCCAAAAAAGGTTACTTGACCCCCATGAGTGTGTCCCGATAAAACCAGATCTACTTTTGATTTGACTACTTCTGGAAAATAATCAGGATTGTGCGATATTAAAATTACAAAATCTTGAGTAGTTACTGGTTTTATGGTTGCGTTTTGAATTTGATTACCATTATTATAATCCCCTACTCCTCCTAAACGTATCCTAGAACCATTCAGCTCAATCCATGTACCTTCATTGCCTATATAAGTAATGTTATATTTTGGCATTTTGTTAAGTGTCCAGTACTGAGGGTCGCTGTTTCCCAATACAGCATAAACACCCAGAGGGGCTTCTAATTTAGATAATGATTCAAACACAGGAGTAATATATTCTGCATCACCTGTGACATAATCCCCGCCCAATAAAATAAGATCGGGGTTTAGATCATTTATTTGATTCACCAAACCATCTACTCTATTTTTATCAAAAAAAGGACCGTGATGGATATCACTTACAAAAACAATGGTTTTCCCATCAAATTGCGTAGGTATCTGATTAGATTCTATTACAACTTCTTTAGTTTCAATTAAATAAGGTTCAATAAACATGTATGAAGGTATGCAAACAATTAAAAAGATGACCAGGAGCATTACTTTTGAATTCATAACAATCATTAAATTATTTTATTAAAATAAAAGTTTTTTCTTTTAGAAATAATCGAATAATTCAGAATACTCTAAATTTAATTAATAAATCAAAAAAGAATAAAAAAATAACATAATATTCTGAATTAGTAAAAAAATCTAAATAAAGATTAAACTTTAGAACAGGCTATTGTCCGTCCCTGTCCTCAATAATCTTCAATAACGCAGCAGAAATATCAACTGAAGTATAACCAACCTCAATCAAACGTTCCACATTGTGTACATATCTATCCAGATTATCATTTTCAACAATATTTTTAACTTTATCCAATAATATATCGGTTTTTATTTTTTCAATATCTCTTAAAGATGGAATCTGGTTTTGTTTTATTTTTGTTTTAGTGAATCGTTGAATATCCCTTAATTTATAAATCTCTTTGCCTGCTACAAAAGTAAATGCCTGACCTTTTTGACCAGCTCTTCCAGTCCTACCGATTCTGTGGACATAATATTCATTATCATTTGGAACATCATAGTTAAAAACAGCATCAACATTTGAAACATCGATTCCTCTTGCTGCCACATCAGTAGCCACTAAGATATCAATTTTACCTTTTCGGAATTTGTTCATAACTTTATCTCTTTGTCCCTGCCTCATATCTCCATGAATACCATCAACAAAGTATCCTCTGGTTTTAAGGTCTTTTACTAACCTATCAACCCTTCTTTTAGTATTACAGAATACCAGAGTAAGATTTAAATCATGAATATCTAATAATCGAGACAATACTTCAGTTTTCATCTTTTCTTTAACTTCAAAGTATATTTGCTCAATTTCAGGGGCAGTGATTTGATGTTGGGCAACTTTCACGTGTTTAGGATTTTGTTGATATTTTTTAGTTAGCTTTAAGATGGCCTTGGACATGGTTGCTGAGAATAATAAGGTTTGCCTTTTCTTAGGAACGTGCCTTAAAATTTCTTCAATATCATCCCTGAATCCCATATCAAGCATTTCATCTGCTTCATCAAGAACAACTGTTTCTACACCATCTAATATGAGAGTTCCTCTTTTAATATGATCAATAACTCTTCCAGGAGTTCCTATAACCACATGAACTCCTTTATTTAAAGCCCTGATCTGCCGGCCAATAGGTTGTCCACCGTAAACAGGTAAAGTTTTTAATTTACTTATATGCATAGAGAGTTTTCCCAGTTCTTCTGCCACCTGAATACTTAATTCCCTGGTGGGGCATAGAATAATGGCTTGTACAGATTTATCGGGAATATATATTTTTTCCAGAACAGGAATCCCAAAGGCTGCGGTTTTACCAGTACCTGTTTGGGCCTGCCCAATAACATCTTTTCCTTCTAATGCAAAAGGAATTGTAAGAGATTGTATAGGAGTTGCTTCTTCAAATCCCATGTCTACAATAGCTTTTTTAATATTTTTTGATATATTTAAATCGTTGAATGCTAATTGATCCATATTATCTTCCTTATTTCAATTACAAATATGATAATTAATTATTTGAATCTGATTTTGCAACAAAATTAAAAATTAGCAAATAATCAAAAACCAGTAAGTTAAACATAATATGTTATCTCTTGCATTTAAAGTCTACTATTAAAAAGAGTATGAGATGAAAAACAAGGGCCAGAATATTGATAAATTATGCATCAAAAATTATAGTGAATTTCGTTCCATAATTTCCATCAAATTCCAATGTTGCTTCTAGTTGTCGAACAAGAGAATTAACAAGTTGTAGTCCTAATGTATCAGTATTTTTAAGATCTATATTCTTTGGAAACCCAACACCATTATCAGATATTATAAGTGTTATTTTACCATTTTCTTCCCCAATAGAAATACGAATCAACCCGTCTCTTCCATCAGAAAAAGCATGTTTTAGTGTATTGGTAAATAACTCATTAATTATTAAAGCTAAGGGAATAGCAGATTCTAATTTTATAAAATATTCTTTTAAATCTAAATCCAAAGAAATATTACGAGTATCTGCCCTAAAAGTCCCCATAATATCCTCAGTTAAGCTTTTTATATACTCTGCAACATTAACTTTTGAAAAATCTTGAGATTCATAGAGCTTTTCATGAATCATAGCCATGGATTTGACTCGAGTTTGAGTTTCTTTGAGAGCTTTTTTTCCTTCAATAGATGCGATAGAATCTTCTTGTAAACCCAATAAACTAGAAACAATCTGCATATTGTTTTTTACCCGGTGATGAATCTCTTTAAGCAAAATTTCTTTTTCTTTCAATGAATTATGCAAAAATTCATCAGAGCGTTTTCTCTTGAGAATGCTCCATAAGAAATTTAAAAGAAGTGTAATCTGGTTTACATCGTCTTCAGTATATTTTTTGAGTTTATTACCTACCCCAGCCAGCATAACAATTTTTTCACCATCAAAGATAGGTACATTCATATGTCTTCTGATCGTGACATGGGCTTCCGGAAATCCTTTTTTTAGAATATGGGGTGCATCATAATCATTAGTTATAATATATTTTCTCTGGCGTATTGCTTCACCCCACAGTCCAGTTGATTTAACTTCATATTTAATAGGTTTTTTTTCTATTTGACATTGTTTCATGGATTTTTGAGACCAAGAATACATATTTAGAACATCTTCATTATCATTTAGAAAACTCAAGTATCCTATTTCACTATTGGTTATCTCAACAATTTTTTCTAATGCAAAATCAGTTAAATCATGACAATCAGCAGTCGAAAGAGCATACAAATCCAACATAGCCCCCAGCCGCAGCGTATTTATTTTTCTAAGTTCTTCATCAGCCTTTCGAGGAGTTATATTCCAAAAAGTAACCATTATCCGCTCAACAGCAGCATTTTCACTTTTAATTGGAGTTATTACATACTCATAATAACTATTTCCCAAAATTGAAGGCAGAATAATCTCATCTTTATGCGAAAGTCCTGATTTAAAAACTTTTAATAATTTAGAATCAAAATCTTCGTTTAAATGAAATATTATTTCGCTCCATTTTTTCCCAATGGCCTCTTCCATATCCAGATCAAACTCTTTTGAAGCTTCATTAGTTAAATAAGTGACTTTACAATTAATATCAAATATAAAAACCGGACAGGGGATAGCTAATAATGCGTAGTATAATAAATCATTTTTTAATATATCAGAATGAATATCTTTTCCTAGAGAATCATTTTCCCTTTTAAAATCTTTTTTCATTGCCCCTCCCTCCAGATACTACCTATTGCTGCTTTTAATTAGCAATATTAATAGAATTGTCTGAAATAATGTATCTGATATCAACTAACAATATATCCTTTAAATTCTATTTAAATTCACAATAATTCCTAAATCTACACTTAGCACATTTATTAGGATTTTTAGTAGGAAGAAAATGTTTATTGCCATTAAATAAATCTTGCATTCGAGATATCAACATTTCTATCTTATTTTGAGCGTCTTCATTAAATTCCGATGTCCAGAAAATATTATCTGTTCCTCTTTCTCTTAAAGCCGCCCTTATAGTCCGGTTTTCATCATTTATTGTATCTTTAAATGCTAGACAGTATCCCATCACTTGATTAATAGTAGAATAATATGCAGTAGTTCCCGGCTTATCATCGATTATTACAAATTCACTTGGTGTAAGCCATATTTCATCAATAAATCCACGGATACCATATTTAGGTGATAAAACCCACAATTCACGGGACATGATTTCCTCTTTTTTTGAAAGTTCCATCATATCAGAGAAAGTGGTCGGAACCGCTTCTTCTTTGAATTTTTCCTCTAATTCTTGATGTATATTTTGACCTTTTTGCATTTCGGGTGTCACAGCAGTAGTTACTCCCTGAACATATTCTAAAAACAAACTGTATTCACAATAACCTTGCTGATTTAGCCAGCTAATTGGAAAATTAACTTTTCCATCAATAATCTGCGCTCCTTTAATCTGAGGGTGAGGTTTTGAATTATGACTTCTCATTTTTATCTCCAAAGTATTTTACTCATTAAATTCAATTTCCATTTTTAAGGGAATTTTACAAATATAAATCTCAAATTGATTAAAATAGTCAATATTAATCCCAGTATTAATGCAATTATAATTTCTTTCCAGTTTATTGATTTAAAATCCACAATATCACCTTACAACAGGTATAGATGGATCTAGAAATAATCTCAATATAAAGTCAGGAGTTATGATCATGTTTATTTTTTCATCATGCTTTTCTGTTGGAATGTTATCTATAATCTGCACAGGGTGTACAGTGGTAATGATAGGAGTTTTCTGATTGATAGACCCTTGACGAAACAGCTCTTTAATCTCTTTATCCCCATATCCTCCCCCTTTTCCTAATCTATTACCCTCTTTATCAACAGCCACAGATCCTTCTACTACAATGTCAATTTTAGGAAATTTTTCGATAGGATTACCAAATTTGAATGTGCCTTCGATTGTTGAAGCTGTTTTAATATCTGATTGAGCATTCTTAGGAGTTATAAATAAATAACCTTTCTCTAGTTTAGGTGATGGTATAATCAGGTTTTTTCCATCCCTTAAGGCAAATTCTCTAACAATTCTCTGTGCAGAATCAGGGCTGCAAAAAATGTTATGAGATTCATCCCACTCAATAGTCATTGCCAAAAGTTTAGCTGCTTTATGCGACCCCTTAAAATCCGGAATTTTCCCATGGTCACCATCAGGCCTATTAGAAATATCTTCCTCTTTAATAACATCCCAAATGTAATTTCTTAACTCATTTTTTTCATTTAAAACCATGTCCATCCCAGATGATTTATGCTTTTATAAAATGAAATTATTTACTATATATTATTGGTCTAAATTTAAAAATATCACCCTATCATAACAACCACCATATGAATACACCCATACAAATACACATATTTTATATATGATTCAATGTATTATATTATATATTCTATATTATTGTAACCCACATAATAAATTGGGGATAATCATGTTAGACAAAAAATATAAATCTGTAATATGTGTACTGGCCATTATACTGATTTCAACCATCACTGCATGTTGTATTGATTCTGAATCTTCAATCAAAGAAGATGATTCACAGAATAATTATTCAATTAATAATTCAAATTATACTGCTAATTCTAGTAAAAATAATGAAACACCCAAAAATTTTGAAAAAAAAGGTTATTGTTATTATGTAGTGGACGGAGACACTATTGACGTAGAAGGAGTAGGTCGAGTAAGATTTGTTGGAGTGAACACTCCAGAACGGGGACAATCAGGATATCAAGAAGCTAAAGATTTCGTCAAATCTTATTGTCTGGGAAAAACAGTTTATCTAGACGTGGATGATAAAAAAAATAAGGACAAATATGGTAGAACTTTAGCCGTGGTTTACGTGAATAAAACAAATCTAAATGCTCTTTTACTAAAAAAAGGATATGCTGAAATTATGTATATTCCCCCATCAGAGTTCCAGCCGGGATTTCCTAATTAATAGATGCTTTTGATAATATAATCTAATATATTATTAAAATTCTTATTATTTGCATCCTGATTTTATAATTTAATGAAAGCATAACCACGTAATAATTATTAACAGAGAGTAAAAGAGGGTTAAGGTGATAAAAAATATGAAAATTAAATATATTACCATCATCGTTAATGATATGGACGAGTCAATTAGATTTTATACAGAGGTTATGGGATTTGAATTAGATAGCCAACACAATCCTATACCTAGAGTAACAATCAACTTGCTAAAAGGGGAAGGAGACACCATGATAGAGCTCATAAAAACCGCAGAAAATGAAAAAGGTTTGTTTTCAGTGGGGATAGATGTGGAAGACATGGAAAGCACATTGAAAGATCTCAAATCTAAAGGTGCTAATATTACAATGGAACCTATACCTATAACAGTAGGGACCCTGACATTCTTGGAAGATCCAAATGGAGTCAAAATAGCACTAATACAACACCATTAACTACACAGCATCCCTTTTTACAAAAATTTTACTATTTTAATATCAAATCTAGCACTGATTTTCTCATTCGAAAATTTTTTTATCACAAATTATAACTTGTCCCAGTTATTTCCTCTGAAGTATCAATATATTCAAATATTTTCAAATATTATTTTTATTTTCAGGAATTAGAATTTACAAAAAGTTGGTCATGAACATGTTAAGTTTTATTTAATTATAATTAATAAATCATCAAAAAAAGCACAAATAAGTTTAAGTTGGCAGCAACTGCTTAAAGCTATATCTCTCCTACTCAAGAAATATGAAGATTAATTATGAGATATAATAGAAAATTGAGATAAATTCAATTGCTCAATTAAATCTTTTTTTAGACAAAAAATTCTTTTAATTAAAATAAAGAAGAGTTGAATAATTATCCTCCTCCTTTAAAAAACCGGCCTTTTAATTATTCATTCTACTATTCTAACAGCTTGAACTGCAGGTTTAGCAAGAACTCTTGCAATTAATATAGTTGCAATGACTGCTATAATGGTAATTATAATGGCGTATATTAATAAACCCATAATCCCATTACCTTTACCCACAAATTCCGTTATTATGGCCTTTATAGCATCATTCCATGCTAATGCTGCAATTAATCCAAATGCAGTGGTTACTAAAGTGGCCATGGTTTCTGCAACTTGACTCTTCATTTCATTTACTTGATCTTTCATTATTAAACCTCCCCAAAACTAATAAAGGTTAATAATATTTTTGTTCTGAGTAGTTTATATAGTCCTTAGAAAAAGTATTAAATGAAAAATTCAGATCACTGAAAAAAGAATAAAAATAGAAGGACACTATTAATCTTTATTTTCCTTGGTATCCTCAATTAAGACCACTTTAGTTCCAGCATATTTATCCAGTAATCTTAAACAATCATCTTTGGTAAGAAAAGATGCTAAAAAGTCTATAATTATAGGGAACCATAATATTTTAGATAAGTTTCGTATAATTGCTTTTTGATAGGTTAAGTCACCTTCATTAGCTTTTACCTCTATCCCCATGATGCTTTTTCCCACTGTACGCCCATATGAACTCTCCAGGTAAGTAAAATATCCTAAAATTAAAATGGCTAATAATAAAAGCCAAAAATTAAATATGGCAAAGAATCCAGTCATTAAAAGTACTGGATATAAAATAATGCTTAAAATCCATATAAAAGCAGTGACAATTAAAAAATCTATTATAAAGGCCAAAATTCTTTTTTTTAGTATAGTTTTCATTAAAATCCCTTTAACCCTGCTTTGTAAACAATGTCCATTGAAATAATTATTATATTAACTATATTAGTAAAATTTGTGATAAAAAATATTTATAATTTCCCTTTTAAGAGAAATATTAACAAACTCGAGGAACCGGATCAGCGATTGGTGCTTCTAATATTCTTTTCCCACCTAAAGATGTTTCCATAAGTACATGATTTCCTTCAGTGACTTCGCCAATTATTTGAGCTTCAGAACCATATTTAGTACTTCTCACTGCACTTAATGTTTCTTCTGCTAATTCCGGGCGAACACCCATAATAACTTTACCTTCATTGGCTACCTCGAATGGGTCAATACCCAGCATTTCAGAAACTGCTTTAACCTGTTCTTTAAGAGGTATTTTATCCTCATCAAGCATTAAACCAACACCAGACTTTTCGGCGATTTCATTAAGAGCATTGGCAATGCCTCCACGAGTGGGGTCTTTCATTGCAGTTACTCCACCTATTTTCAGAGCTGCTTCTGCAATCCCCCATACTGGTGCAACATCTGATTTAAGATCAGTTTCAAATCCAAATCCTTCCCTATATGCCATTAATGCCATTCCATGATCCCCAACGCTTCCGCTGAGAATTATTTTATCACCAACTTTTAATCCACTGTCACGTTTTACTTCTCCTTTTTTAACTAAACCAATTCCAGTAGTAACAACAACCATCTGATCTAATTTGCCCTGCTCCATTACTTTTGTATCACCGGTAATAATGGAAACTCCGGTTTCATTACATACTTCATCCATTGATTTAACAATAGTTTCCAGATCATCAGCAGGAAAACCTTCACGTATGATCATAGCATTGGTAATAGCTAATGGTTTAGCGCCCATCACAGCAATATCATTGACTGTTCCTGCAATAGAAATTCTACCGATATCTCCCCCAGGGAAAAATAAAGGATCGATTGTATGTCCATCTGTACTAACCACAATTTCATAATCATTAAGTGGGATGGTAGCACCATCATCTAAATCATCCAGGCTTACTCCGCCATTTACCTGTTTATTTGTTATGTTTTTGAGTATGATATCTGAAATCAAACTCTGCATTACTTCTCCACCAGCGCCGTGTGACATGCCAATTTTCATAGATTCACCCTTTGATTAATTCTTTGAGATAATTGTTTTTTAGATCTTTTTTAATTATTAATGAAATTTAAAAAATATTTTAATCTTGATTCAAGATTGAGATTTAAAATATTTAAATAAACCTTTTTTATCTTCAAAGGTTATGAGAATTAAAAATATGTGACAAATATTAATTAATTAGTATCATACTAAAAAAATAGAATTAATAAAAAAGAAAAAATCAGAAAAAGAGCTATTTTCCTGTTTAAATTTATAAATGTAGTACTTAACCAAATTATTATTGCTTAGTCTTTTATAGCTGATTTGGGACATTAAACACGTAGGAAGAGTAGTTACTTCTTTTTTTACTGGTTTTTATATAAAGTATATTTCCTGAAATCCATTTTTTTATGGAAACTTTTTTTCCGTATTTGTTTTTTCACAAAAATTAGACCAGTTAATACCCTCCTTTACCTTTTTACTTAATTTAATTACAATAGTAGATGTTCTTGAGATTTTAATAGCTTTGGCTTAGGAGATGTGGAAACAAGTTTTGGTGCCGTTCTGTCAATGATGTAAGTTTCGGAGTATATTGGACTCCAGATACCAAGTGAACTTACCTTCATGAATCGTATGGTCTTAGAAGGTTTTATTGTAATAGGTCTTGAGTATTTTGTGCTTAGAGGTGTGCGAATGCTACCATCAAGGTATAGTATATAATACCGATCCATTATGAAAAGGTAATGGTTTTACTGGTAATTGTATAAACTTCATTTAATGTTTACATTGATAGTTACTGTTGAATTGATCCATGAATGTAAATTATATTACCCATAAAATGGTGTGAAACTATATATCCATATGAATTGGACCAGGGATTTTTATTGGATCCCCACAATATTAGCAATGTTACAGGTTAAGGTACTGAGATAAATAGATAAGATGCCTAGATTAAGGCAATTGAGGATATTACCTCCACTACATAATTGGCCATATTTGATGTGAAATTAACCACATATCATATTAATTATTAAAAATTTCCATACACATATTAACAATACATTATAGCGAGGAATTAATAAAAATTATAAAATGATATTAGTATAATTCGAGGGTCAGATAAGTTTAATATTTAAATAGTAGATAATGTAAACTAAATTAAAGATATATATTCTTGGAAATCTGAGGATAAATAATTGGTATGGCCTCAAAGATTAATACTATCAAGAATAGCAAATATTTTTAAAGCTTGATGGGATAATTTAATAGATACAAAAGTATATAATTCAATTAAATAAAATTACCATCGTGCTTTTGAACTCAGTTTTTACTGATTTTGAATCTATTATGATGATTCTATGATTTCAACTATGATTATGATTGTTCTTTAATAGTCATATAGCGAAATCAATTAATAAATAATGTTAACAAGGTGAAATAATGGCAATTTGGCAAGGAAAATCAATGAAAAAACCATCCGGCGGACGAGCAAAAATGAACCGCGGAAAAAAGAAATGTGAATTAGGAAGAGAAGCTGCTGAAACTAAAATCGGAGACAAAAAAAGTAGAAAAATCAGAACCCGGGGCGGAAATCTTAAAGTTCGATTAGCTACTGACAGCAGAATAAACGTTGTTAATCCTGAAACTAATAAAATAGAAGTAGCTGAAGTTTTAAATGTTATAGAAAATAATGCTAACCCTAACTTTGTTAGGCGTAATATTATCACCAAAGGTGCTGTTGTTGAGACCAGTGCAGGTAAAGTACGGGTAACCTCTCGACCAGGCCAACACGGTGTTATAAACGGTGTGCTCATTGCAGAGTGAACTGGAAAAAGAAATTAAAACTCAGGTAAATAAATTTTTAGAGTATATTAACCATGACCTGCCGGAAGGTATGGAACTGGAATATGAAGGATTTTACCGCAGAGGTTTCTTTGTATCTAAAAAAAGATATGCCCTTATTGAAGACGACAAAATAGTAGCCAAAGGGTTGGAATTAGTTAGGCGTGACTGGGCCCCTATTGCAAAAGAAACCCAACAAAATATACTCATGGCCATTCTAAAAGATGGATCGCCCGAAAAAGCTAAAGAGATTATAGAACATGTCTTGAAAAGTATTAAAAGCGGTAAAATTAAAATGGATGATCTGGTCATTCATACCCAGATCACCAAAAAATTAAGTGACTATAAACAAATAGGTCCTCATGTAATTGCCGCCCAAAGATCTATAGAAAAGGGGCGAAAAATAGAAAGAGGATCTATTATTCGTTACGTGATCGTTAAGGGGAAAGATCCGATAAGTAAAAGAGCAGTGCCTATTGAAGATACTGAAAATCGGAAATATGATCCAGATTATTATATAAACAATCAAGTCCTACCTGCTGTTTCCAGGATAATGAGTTCATTGGGTTATTCGTTTGAAGAATTATCCGAATTAGCTCAAAAAGAGAAACAAAGTAGTTTAGATGCTTTTTTTTGATTTAAAATTCTTTTCTTTTACATATATTAAAATAAAACTAATTTAAAAGTGTATTCCTAATTAATTAAGATATCTTTCAAATTGAATCACAACTTTAAATCAACAACCTTATTAAGTCAAAATATCTCATTATTAGATAGGTGGGATAATGCTAAAGGCAGTCTTTTTTGATATTGATGATACTCTTTATGACACTTCGGGTTTCGCAAAACTTGCTAGAAATGCCGCTTTAGACATGATGATTGATGCAGGTTTACCCTTAACTACTTCTGAAGCTTATGACCTTTTAAGGGAAATAATTGCCCAAAAAGGATCGAATTATGACAAACATTTTAATGTTCTCACAAAAACTGTTTTTGGTGAGGAAAAACCACTACTTATTGCTTTAGGTATGATTAATTACCATAATGTGAAATTTGCATTGTTGAGACCTTTTCCACGCACCACATCAACATTAATAGATTTAACCAGTAAAGGATATCGTTTAGGAGTTATTTCTAATGGAATTACCATTAAACAGTGGGAAAAGCTAATAAGGTTAGGTATTTATAATTTCTTTGAAGAAGTGGTTACTTCTGATGAAGTCGGATTTGAAAAGCCTCACAGCAGGATATTTGAAGAAGCTCTGAACAGGATGGGTTGTAAAGCTGAAAAGTCCATAATGATTGGTAACAAATTTAATGAGGATATAATGGGTGCAGTTAACGCAGGGATGTCTGCTATTCTTGTGAATTCTCAATTAACAAAAGAAGAAAAGGACCTTATTGAAAAAGAAAAACTGGATGTGAGAGTCATAGCAGATATTAGTGATCTTCAAAAAATATTATGAAGCATGACAATAAAATTTTTATTAAATTTTTTAAGATTATCATATTGAGGAGTGTTATTGATGAGTTATTATCATGACGAACAAATGGAATCCATCTTCGAAAAATTAAAACAACCCAAAAAATTAGAAGATTTACGTTTATCAGAAGTTTTTGTTCGAGATTTACTTTTAAAAATTATTTCCACCCATGGAACCGTAAAAACCAGCCGTATAAATGAAATGACTGGTATTCACTGGGATATCCTTGAAGAACAACTGCGTAAAATAGAACAAGACGGCTTTTGCGCGCAAATTGGTGGTAGTTTCCTATTTTCCAGTATTGATTATACTATAACCAAAAAAGGAAGAGAAAAAGCAAAAAGAATAATGGAAGAAAATCCTTACATTGGCATAGCACCGGTTTCCTATGATAATTACTGGGAAATTATGGATGCCCAATTAAACAACCGTCACCCTGTAGATGTGCCAGAAGAAATAATAGAAAAAACATTCAGCGACGTTGTGGGTCTTACTTATGCAAAAGAGTGTTTAGTAGAATCATGCACCATTGGAAAAGGTATTTTTGTCTATGGATCTCCTGGAACAGGAAAAACATTCATTGTGAGTAAAACTTCAGATCTTTTACCGCCCCTTATCATTCCCAAATATATGGAATTTGGTGGAAAAGTTGTTCAATTATATGATCCTGATTTTCATAGAAACTGTCCAGAACAGCCATCAGATCCCAGATGGGTTAAAATTCACGCCCCATTTGTATTTACGGGATCTGAATTAAATTTAAATAAATTAGAAACTACTTACAATCCTAACAAAGGAGTTTATGAAACATCTCCTATGATAAAGGCCAATGGCGGAATATTATTAGTAGATGATTTAGGAAGACAAAGAGATGATCATGAATTAATCCTTAACAGACTTATCGTCCCTATGGAAAACAAGAAAGATGTTATTTACGTTAGAGGAGTTCCAGTAATTGTGCACAGTCACTTCATTCCAGCTTTTTCAACAAACCTCGATGTTAGTATCATGGATGAAGCCCATTTAAGGAGGGCACCATTACATATTTTCCTTAAAAATCCCCCAGTTGATAATGTTGCGGAAGTATTTAAAAGGAATTTAGATTTATTAAAGGAAAACTATGATTCCGATGTAATTGAAAGACTTAAAAAGGTGTATACTCCTACAGTTAAAGGAGGAGAAGGACTAGAACCAAGTTACGCTCACGCGCGTGATTTAGCCCAAATATGTCAAGCAGCCCGTATAACTTTAAAAAAGGACGTTATTGATATAGAAACTCTAGAAGAGGCCTTGAACAAACACGTTTTAATTTCTCTGCAGCGAATGAATATTGATATTTCGCAGGTGCAAAAAAAGATACGTACCTTTAGAATAACCACTGCTCAGAAAAAAGAAGCATACCATGCAGTTTCCATATTTGGAGCTGATAGTGTTTCATGTGAAGCTGAATCGGTGATAGCTGATTTAGATGATATTGTTACCCCAACTCAGTTAGCCAGTTACTTAAAAGATAAAAACGTCACCGTTAATAAAGTTGAAATCATCGCTGAAAGTGAAAGAGAACTTAGAAAAACCATTTTAGAATATGAAGAAGACTAAATCCATCACTTTTAAGATAGAATGACTCAAAAAATTAGGGGATAAAATTGAATTTAGAAACTATATTAATCCCTTTAATAATTTCTTTTTTTGTTTGTGTCCTTTTCTGGACAATGATTTATTTGATTCCCTCACTATTTCCAGAGGAAGTGGCAAATTTCACACTGCATTTTCAAAGGAACAAACCAAAAGACCCCATTGAAATAGGTCTTTTAACCAACCAATTCATTAAAAAAAATAATTGGGAAAAAATTAGGGCAATGAAAATGCTTGAAAACTATTTTAAAACTAACATTGCCCATTTAAAGGCTGAAAAATATAAGAAATGGAAAAGTGAATTGGATATTCAAAAAAAGCTTTTAGAACATAGAAAATTCTCAGACGATGAAATATTGCACCTGGAAACTGGAAAAGAACTTAAAGTGAGATATGACAATAACATACCATTCGAATTAAACGAATCACCTTATTATTTAAACCGTTATGAAGAGGAGTTTATAGAATTAAGAAAAAAGAAATCAACAGAAATATCTGATTTCAATGAGGAATATGAAGATTTGAAGTTTTGGGCTTTAAAAAACAGAGATCTGACGAAGTTCATTCAAGATAAGGTTTTTAATAATGAACCTTTAGAATTGAAAAAAATTGTTGAATCTAGCGAAGAATGGGCCTTAATCAATATTTGGGGGATGTCTCCTCCTGAAGAATATGATGAAACTATTTTTAAAGAAATACTCTTATTTATTGACCTGCACACTGCAGACAAAAATGGAAGAAAACTAATAAAAGAATTTAATATTGCCTTGAGCAATAATGTAAATTCATTGTCATATCTAGAAAAAATAATTAATTTTATGGATAACCCACAATACTAAATTTCAATTTCTAAACCTACTGGGCAGTGGTCTGAGCCCATGACCTGAGATAAAATGTATGCATTCTTAACATTATTTTTAAATTCTTTATTTACAAAGAAGTAGTCCAATCTCCATCCGACATTTCGCTCTCGTGCTCTGGTCCTGTAGCTCCACCAAGAATAATTATCTTTTTCGGAATTAAACATCCTGAAAGTATCCAAATAACCATTGTCTAAAAATTTATCCATCCATTCTCGTTCTACAGGTAAAAAACCTGAGATATTACTGTTTTCTTTGGGTCTTGCCAAGTCTATTTCCTTGTGTGCTGTATTAACATCACCACAAACCACAATATTTTTGCCTTGATCCCTAAGATTATTTACAACATCCAGAAATGTATCATAAAACTCTAATTTGTATTTAAGTCTTTCATCAGACATTTTTCCATTAGGAAAATAGATATTAAAAAGTGTAAAATCATCATAATCTGCAATTTGTACACGGCCTTCGCTGTCAAATTTTTTAATCCCAAAACCATTTTGAACATTTTTTGGTTCAATAGAGGTGTAAAGTGCCACCCCACTGTAGCCCTTACGTTCTGCAGAATTGAAATAACTTTTATAACCCCCTACATCCTTTAATTTCCTAGGTAATTGGTCAGGAGATGCTTTAGTTTCTTGGATGCATAAAATATCCACTTTAGACTCTTTAAACCAATCCAAAAAGCCTTTTTTGTGAATTGCCCTTATACCATTTACATTCCATGAAAAAATTTTTACTTTACTACTCACACTTACACCTTAATAATTATATTATTTCAGAATCCCCTGGAATGGGTAGGAATATTATATTAAATATATAATATTTTTAATTTTTCCTTACTTACAGAATATAAGGTAATAGCCATGCAAATAAGCCCCCAACTAAAAATGCAGTGATTAAATTGGAAGTAGTGATTGAGGCTGCAGCTTTCCACCCAAATTCTCGAATCAATATACCCACAGTAGATAAGCAGGGTATGTACAGCATACCTACAATGGCCAGAACTATAAATTGGGCGGGAGTTAATGCCAGTGATAGATCTGTACCTACAAATGACACTAGGGTTAATATGATGAATTCCTTTCTTACTATTCCTAAAAGAAGAAGTACACCTGCAAAAGCAGGTAAACCCAACCAGGTAACAGTCAATGGTGTTAAAAAATCACTGATCATATTCAAAATACCCAGTGCATAGAATACTTGAATAATAGCACTTCCAACAATAAATAAAGGGAAAACCAAGTATATTAATGATTTAGTCCTATTCCATGTTTGTTTTAAAATAGCTGAAGCATCAGGCAATCTTAATGAGTGCATTTCCATTATAAGGCTGGTTGATTCACCAGGCATTGCTTTAAGAGCAAGTTTGCCCATTATAAATATTATTAAAATATCCAGTGCATAAAGAGCTAATGCCCACCATATGTTAACAAATATGGCCACTAAACTTAATATTATTATGGTCCTAGCTGCACATGGGGCGAATGTGATAGCGAATGCTGCTAAAAGGCGTTCTCTTCGATTTTCCAGGATTCTAGTGCTATCGATAGCAGGCACACTGCACCCATACCCTAATATGAGAGGAATTAAAGCCTTTCCATGTAGCCCTATTTTATGCATGAATGTATCCATCATAAAGGCCACTCTGGTTAAAAGTCCTGAATTTTCAATGTAGGATAAAAGAATATAAAATGGAACTACAAATGGAACTATAAGTGTTATGCCCGCTACAAATCCTCCGAAAGCACCATTCCACAAAATAACATATAACAAACTTGATGAATCTAAACTCACAGGTTCAAAGAAGTTTAAAGCTTGTGTAATTTGATCCGATAAATATCCCCCAATTAAAAAAGTCCATAATAACAGGCCACCTATTATTATAATCGAACTGACATAGCCATAAAAGGGGTGGGTTAAAAATTTATCTAATTTTTCAGAAAATGGTATCTTAATTTCAGTCTGAATCTGAGCCCCCGAAGCTATTTTATTAGCTAAAGCATATCTTTCAGACGCCATTACTGAAAAAGTAGGTTCACTGTGAATCTCTTCGATTTCGTTAGCTAATTGATTAGCATAGGGGATGATTGAAGTAGTTTCAGAATTTATAAGTTTTTTAATTTCGGGATCATTTTCCAGTATTTTAATAGCCATCCAACGATTAGAATAATCAAATTCTAATTTTTCAGAGTCCATAGACTCTTTTAAAGATTTAATCCTGTTTTCTAATTCAGCCCCATATTTTATTGACTCATAGTTAATAGATTCTTTACATTTTTCTTTATTCTTTACAACTTTTACAGCAGTATCCATAAGTTCCTGTAATCCCTCACCCCGGATAGCTACTGTGGCTACTACTGGTACTCCTAAAGCTTTTTCTAACTTTTGAGTATCAATCTTAATCCCCTTTTGTTTAGCAATATCAACTTGATTAATGCAAATTACTAATGGAACTCCCATTTCCATGAGTTGTAATGTAAAAAATAGATTTCTCTCCAGAACAGAAGCATCCAAAACATTGACGACCACGTCTGGTTTTTCATGAGCAATATATTCTCGGGAAACTATTTCCTCCAGAGAAAATGTAGAAAATGAATATATGCCCGGTAAATCAATTATATGAATATTATGATCTTTAAAATTGGATTTACCCTCTGCTTTTTCAACAGTTTTGCCTGGCCAGTTACCAACAATCTGTTGTGATCCAGTTAAATGATTAAATATGACACTTTTTCCAACATTTGCATTTCCTGCAAGAGCAATTGTAAAATCAAGATTATTATAATTAATTTTTGAAGAATTGTTTAATATCCCATTATCACTATTTACCATGACTGGCTGCCCCTGTGTTGTTACTATCTTCATTAACTTGTTCTACAAAGACATTATTAGCTATATCTCGACCTAAAGCAAGTTTTGATCCTCTGACTGCGATTTCAACTGGGCCTTTTAATGGAGCAATATTCATGACACTTATTGTAGCACCAATAGTTATTCCCATATCCATTAACCGTCGGATAACTTTATAATCCCCACGAATAAAAGAAACCTTGCCGGTTTCATGTTCTCTAAGGTCTGAAATGGAAATTAAATTTTCATTTCTATTTCCTACTTCATCAACTTCTTCATTTTTACGTTCCTTACACTCTTCGCACGTGGTGAATTTAAAATTACAAGCAGGAATTACTTCCTCATCAGGACATTGAGCTGGTTGTTCTAATAAGTGACACAAAGCTCTTTCGGCATCATCTGATAGCGTATGTTCCATTTCACAAGCTTGATCATGGACTTTTTCTTTTTTTATCTTCAAAACATCGTATAAAAATTTTTCAAGTAATCTATGTTTCCGAGTGATGCTTTTTGCTTTTTTTAAGCCTTTTTCAGTCAAAAAAGCTCCTTTATAGGGAGAATAATTGACATAACCCAAACCATCTAATTTTTTTAGCATCTGGGTGGCACTGGCAGGGGCAATATTAAGATTTTCTGATATTTTTGATGTCTTAACCAGTTGACTACCATCACCAATTTTATACAGGAGCTCCAAGTATTCTTCAATACTCTCACTTAAATTTTTATTCTTTGAAGCGTCGTTTGCTGACATTTTAGGTTCACCTAAACACGTATAGATTAATTAAAGGGAGTTAAATATATAAACTTTTTGGCTTGCCTAAATGTTATCTTCTAAAAAGTAGGCAAAATACAACCTCCGTGCCCAAGAACTTTCTAAAAAAAATAATCAGACCACAAAAACCCTAATTAATATATATAAATCAAAATGATAACAACAAGCATGTTAATTAAAAAGGAGGTTCAGTTTGACATTTAAATATTTAAATTTTTTTGAAAAAACCGCTGAAATTTTTATAAACCCCGAAAAAACATTAAAATCAGTTAAGGAGAAAAATGAAGCGAAAAAAGGTGTTTATTTTTTAATATTTTATTCAGCATTTTTAGGATTGATTTTTGGAACTGTACTAGGTGGAGCAATTGGGAACCCCCTGCTTGTATTGGTTTTTGCAATTTTTGCCATAATATGTGCTCTGATAAAAATTTTTATCTGGACACTCATCACCCACATCGTTTCAAAAGTATTTTTTGATGGGGAAGGAGAATTAGGGAGATTTTTTGGACTAATGGGATACAGTGCAGCGCCTTATATCCTTTTAATAATAGGCATAACTTCTATTGCATTTGGAAAAGCCATAATTGCATCATTAATCATGTTCTTATTAGCATTGATCTGGATAATTTTTATTGGAATTATTGCTACAGAAAGTGAACAAAAAATAGGATATGGAAAATCATTCTTATCCTGTATGGGCATTCCATCTCTTCTAGTAATTATAGTGTTCTTTATAATGGGGGTACTATGATGGAAAATAAAGAAATTTTAGGGATTATTATAGTGGTAATTCTTTTAATAACATTGATTGGAGCTATTTATTTAGCTGTATTTGGATACACAAACGAAGAAAATGAAAAAGACATAGTGACTAAAACTTTTAAACTGGACAAATCACAAGTTCAGGGAATTAAAACCGTTAACTTGAATTTCTCGTCGAAATCTGGTGGGGCTGAAGTTTATTTCCCCAAAAATATGGATTCAATTTATGAAATAACTTTTAAAACTAATAATGATAGTAAAATACCAACACTCACCTATAACCGACAGGGCGACGTTCTTAATATAAATACCAATATGGAGTCAGGCTCTGCAAAAATAGCCCTGGATAGTGCATATACTTATAATGGAAATATAGAATTTGATCTGGGTGGATTAAATATTGCACTTGGAAATGGAACACAGATAGATCAATTAAATACCCATATTAAATACTTTGGTGGTGGCTATTTATTATTAGATGAGGCAGATTTCAACCAGGTTAATATGAAAGTTAACACCGGTGGTTTCATGATAATGGGAACTCCGAAAATGAATAAAAGTGGGAATATTACCACCAATGCACAGATCGGTGGAATCACCATTGCATTAAAACAGTTCAACACCACTGGTGTTTCAATAAGAGGAGTGATTGATTCAGGTGGAATTAATTTTGAACCGGGTTATCAAGTTATAAAAAATACCAATACCAGTGTAGAACTTCAATCCCCACAATTCAATCAGACACCAGTGAAATTAATTTTAAACAATTCAGTGGGTTTAGGTGGAATAAATATAAACAATTTCTTGAATTTTTTCAACATCCCCCTTTCTACCTGATTCATTAAAACTTTTTCTTTTTTATTTTATATTTAGAACATCTCCCATGTCACTTATTTCTCCTTCAGAAGCCAACATAACATATCGCAGTGATTTGATTACCCCTCTTACAAATACCTGTCTGCTATGTGCTCTGTGAACTATTTCTATTCGCTCCCCCTCCCCGCAAAGATTACAGTATGTTCGCCAATGATATCTCCACCACGAACTGCATGAATCCCTATTTCTTCAGAAGTCCGTGCACCCACAATACCGTGCCTGCCATGGATCCCAGTTTCATCTTTATTCCTTCCAAGTGCCTTAGCTATGATTTCATGTGCTTTAACAGCAGTTCCAGAAGGTGCGTCTATTTTATGTTTATGATGAGCTTCAATTATTTCAATATCATAATCATTTAGAATCATTGCAAGGTCTTCAATGATTTTAAAGAATACACTTACACCCACAGCCATATTCTGGGCAATAACTGCTTTAGTTTTATTTTTCTCGATTGCTTTTTTTATTTCAATTAATTGCTGGTCTGAAAATCCAGTCGTACCCACAACCAAATTAACCTTGCAATCTGCTGCAGTTTTTATTGTATTAGTAGCTGCATTAGGCGATGTGAAATCAACTATGACATCGGGTTTATTTTCATTTAAAACTTCAACAAGTTTTTGAGCGCCATTTAGTAGAATGCCCATTTTTTCCAAACCGATTATCTCACCAACATCACGTCCTTCCAGATGTGTGTTTGGTGAACCTATAGCTGCCACAATTTTCATGTCTTTTTGTTTAAGTATGGTTTTAATAATTTTTGAGCCAATTTTTCCGCTGGCCCCGGTTACAGCCACTCGAATCATCCTATCATTCTCCATTAAAAATTTATTTTAAATCCAGATTTAATCGCTGAATCTCATCCTAAAGGTATTTCTTTAAGGAGGAAAGCGAAGATTAAACCTGCAAATGCCAGTAATATGGCTGTGAAAAAAACATTCTGAATAGAAATTACTAAAACTTGAGTTTTGCTCAAAGCAACTGTAATTGAACTTTCTAAGGTGAAATTCATTATATATCCAAATATTGGAACGAATATAATAGCACCTACATTTCTAAAAAATCGCATGGAAGCTGTTACGATACCTATATCTCTCAGTGAAAATGCATTCTGCACAGCCACATTGAATATATTATATGCCATTCCAGAACCAATACCCAGAACAGTGGAATAAACTAATAATAAATAATAAGAAGTATATTCATTCATAGAAGCCAAAAGCACAACCCCCACCCCAGTTATAATAAATTCAACAATTACTAGCTTTTTATATTTTCCAGTCCTAGATATGATTTCTCCTGTGATTATTGATGCCATTGTAAGACAGAAAAGCATGGGTATCATTATAATTCCTGAATTTGTAGCACTCATACCTAAAACACCTTGTGCAAATAAAGGAACATAGATTACCCCCGAGAACATTAAGGCGCTTGCTAAAAAACTTTCTATTGCAGATATAGTAAATATTGAATTTTTAAAGAGATTTAATGGCAAAATTGGTTCTACTGCTTTTTTTTCAGTCAAAATGAATAATACGAACATAGTTGCTGAAAATACAATAATTCCCACTAGTTCAATGAGAGGATATGTGTTTAGATCACTTAAAAATGTTATTATCAGAAATAATGAAGTTAAAGCAAATGTAAATGTAATAATTCCAGAATAATCAAGGGTTTTTTTAACATCAGGCAATCGAAAGTTTGGAAGTGAGTAAAAAATCATTGATATGGCAGCGATCCCAACTGGAACATTTACAAAAAATACCCACCTCCAACCAAGATTATCTGTAATAACACCACCCATAATAGGCCCTAAAACATCTGCAAGTGCGAATACCGATGCAAGTATTCCCATGTATTTAGCTCTTTGCCTTGGAGAAAATATTTCTCCAACCACAATAAAAGGTAGAGATATTAAAATTCCGCCCCCAATTCCTTGAAGTCCTCTAAATATAATTAATTCAAACATGTTGGTTGCAAATCCACACATAACTGAAGTTATAATAAATATGATAATTCCCATGATTAAAACATGTTTTCTACCATAAATATCTGATAATTTGCCAAAAAGGATTATGGAAATGGTGGAGGACAGCATGTAAGATGTGAACGGCCATATATAATATTCCAAACCATTTAAACTTTTAATAACTTTAGGCATGGCTGTTCCCATGATTGAATAATCGAATGCCGCAACAAGGAGTCCGACCATTAATCCCGCCAAGATCATTATTATTTCATCTTTAGCAAGATCATAGTGGTTTTCATAATTCATAACTACCACAGGTTATAACTATATTTTTTTTAATTTTCTAAATATTTCAGGAGTAGTCTAAATTCTTTTTTTAAGGACATAATTTTTAAAAAAGATAGAATAATCAGTTAAAAAATCATTTTTCCTTAAAGAACATTTTAGTTCGCATCTCTTCTAAATTTGAAACTATACGGAACAAGTCACTTCCCGGAATACTTACCATGATATCTTCTGGATTGATATCCATATTTTTCCTTGCTGCAACGTCGCCGAATCCATAGGTGACTTTTCCAGCCATGTAGGGGGCTGCAGCCATTGAACTGCATATTGGAACCGCGTCAGCACCCATTCCATGTTTTCCTGAATCATATGCATTTGCATGAAGTAGCTCCATACCCTGTTTCGCATTGCAAACCATGAATATCACATCTGCTTCAAATTCTGCCTTATTTAAAGGAGCAAAAACTACTGCATTAAAAATTCCGGGAGTCATGTATTTTTCATTTTTCCTTGAACGTTGTACTGCAGGAATATTTTTATATAAACCCTTAGGGACCATGAATGCACCACTTTGCACATTTGCAGGGTATTCGCCCATGTCTTTAAGCCCAGAATATCTAGCCCCACCCATACATTCTTCCTCTTCCACCGTAGAATAAAAAATTTCGCCTTCCATTGCTTTTTTAAGTTTTTTACAGAATCTAGATTTATCTTCTTCCTTTTTAACATCATTTGGCTCTTTTACAGACCACATTATGGCTACCGGTTCATTTTCCAAATTTAGTAATTCATTTAATTTTTTTCCTAATTCATTGCAGTTCATTTCTACACCCTATTTTTTTAATAAAATTTATATCTCATTTTAAAGCCAAAGTTTCAATTTAAGTCCTGATTTTAGTGTTTCAGTAACATGTGAAGATATAAGTCCCCGATATCTTGAGTAAATTTCTGTTCATTAATTCCCTTGCTTTCCAGTATTTCTTTGCTCCAATCACCCATATTGACCTTACCATTGAATATTACTGATAGAAGAATAATTGATTCTATAGGATCCACATCGGGCCTGATTTCACCATCATCTATACCTTTTTGAATCGAATTTATCCCTATGAACATTATTTCTTGGAATAGTTCCCTTACTTCCTGAAATTCTTCACTACTGTTCATTTTTTCCTTATTGAATTGTTTTTTAATGGAGGTAGGAGAATATAGAAGCCTGAAATAATCAGGATATTCATTAGAAAACTCATTATTTGCATCCTTATACAAAATAAACTTTTCTAAACCAGTATTGCCTTTTTCAACTTCTTTTTTAATCATTTCAGCCCAAATTCGTATACCTTTTAAAACTACAGCAAAGTACAATGATTCTTTACTTTTAAAATAAAGATAAAGAGTACTTTTACCAAGACCGACTTTTTTTGCTATTTCATCCATTGAAACACTATCAAAATCTTTATCAGCAAATAATTTCCTTGCGGCTTTTGTGATATCGTTTTGACGCTCTTCTCTTTCTCTTTCCTTCCATTTTGCAAGTGACATATTCTTCACCATATAACCTCTGACTAAGTGATCAATTTGATGACTTGCTAGTCAGTTAAATGAATAATTGGTCATAGGAGTATATAAAGATTTTGATTTAAAATAAAATTTTTACCAATCTGAAAAAAAATTAGTGTAAAAAGAGTTTTGAAATATAATTTAATGGTGAATAAATTAATTAGAGACACGAATACTAAAAGAAGATAATAAGCAGAAACTGGCCCCAAAATATTATTAGATTCCATAAATGGGATGTAATAACTTGGCCATAATTTAACTGATTTTGAGTTGGAGTTTCTCCCTTATTTCTCACCACTTCTCTAGGAGCTCAATTGGTGGAGCTTCACCGACTAGGCAGAACTTACATAAGACCATACACTTCAATAAACGTGACTAATTTTTCTATATTAACTATTTGAAAACTAAACCAAATTCTTTGATTGCTTAGAAATTCATCAAGTGAATTTCACATTAAAATCTGTAACCCAAAACTTATCAAGAATGCTAGTTAGAAATGCTGCTAGTTTATATCTTTTTTCTTATGCCGGACCATTAATGACAGGGTTTCTTCTTCTGCTTTTAAATATGCAATAGTATCCAACAGTTACACCAAATAATCTAATTCAAGAAAGCATGCAATATTAAAATATTCTTCATTTTTCCAATTTTAATCAATTCTTTAATCATTATTTTCAATTTAATAACTGGAAAATTATTAATATTAAAAAAACAATATTAATATTGTTTATATTTTGAAAAAGGGAGAAGAATAATATGATAAAACAACAGTACTCAAAAAGTATTAATGCACCAAGAGAAAAGGTTTGGCACATAATGCTTGACAGGGATACTTACGAAATCTGGACAGAACCATTTTCACCAGGTTCGACATTTGAAGGGGACTGGAGTGAAGGGAGTAAAATAGTTTTCATGTCACCAGACGAGAATGGCAAGATTTTTGGAATGTTAAGTCTCATAAAAGAAAACAGACCATATGAATTTATTTCTATTGAAAACCGAGGCCTAGTGAAAGAAGGAAAAGAAATCACTACCGGTGAAGAAGCTGAAAAATATGTTGGATCACTTGAAAATTACACCTTTAAAGATATAGGCAATAAAACTAAATTAATAGTGGATTTAACTGGACCCGGAGAAATAGACGAAGATATGAAACAATATTTTAACGATATCTGGCAAAAAGCTCTGGAAAAGTTGAAAGAAATTGCAGAAGAATAGAATAAATAAAAATGAAATAAAGTCAAACAAAAAACCGACGGCTTCTTTTGTTATTTAGATGTATTTTCTGCACCTGTACCAAACTTAAGCTGTGAATAAAATATTAAAACTGAATAAAATTGTAGAAATTAAATTAAAACTAAAAAAAAACTCTGCTATCCTGATTAATTCCTGTTTTAAGCACCTATTATTAAAAGAAACAAAGACAATTTTTTTAGAGTATAAAAACTTGTCCATTTCTTTGTAATGAGGATTGAAAAAAATATGGGATATTGCAGCTGCAAGCACCGCCATTAAAATCAGCCTATTAACAATAACAATGGACAAAACATGCCATATACCAATAAATACAAATTTTTATATTGAAAAATATAGAAAATATTGTTTTTCCAAAATATATTTTGAATTTATGAATAAAAAAAAGTATTCACTCACCTTAACCTATTACTAAATCAATTCAGAGTGGATTATGTCAATATCAATTAAAATTAGAATAATATTAGGAAATTTTTTGAGGTTATAAAATGTGCCCACTAGTGAAAATAGAAATCCTAGAAGGAAAATCAAACGAATATAAAAAGGCCATACTGGATGCAGTTCATGTTTCTTTAGTAGAATCTTTTAAAATACCGGATTACGATAGATTTCAGCGAATTTACGAGTTAAATAAAGATTGTTTTGAAATTCCCTCTACAAAATCGGATCAAGCTATTTTAATAGAACTCACCATATTCCCCGGCAGATCTTTACAAGCCAAAAAATCACTTTATAAAAATATTGTGAACAAATTAACAGAAAATCCCGGAATTGATGGAAACGATATCACAATTATCCTTAAAGAACCCCCTATGGAAAATTGGGGTATTCGCGGAGGTAAAGCAGCTAGCGAAGTAGATATTGGTTTCAATATCAAAGTATGAAAAGTTAATAGAACATTAAATTCAACTTAATCTTTATAATCAGTCAAATCTAAAGTATATTTTTTGATTTCCCCTAAAATATCGCTGGCATAATAAGCTGAGAAAATAATCCCCATAACTGTGACAATCCAGAATGATACCAAACGATCTACTAATGCAATACTACCTGCTAATGATGCAGAAACTCCGAATAATACGAATAATCCTGTGAGTGAGATTTCAATCGATCCTATTCCTCCTGGAAGCGCTGAGAGAATTCCAACTAAATTAGCCAAGAGAAAAATAATTATTATTGCAAAAAAACTTATTTCAATATTAAAAGCAGCAAATACAATAAAAAGTCGTAAACATTCCAATAACCAAGACATTAAAGATAAAACACAGATAACTGTCAAATTTTTAAAATTGGAATAAGATTGAGTGTACTCAATTATTCCTTTTAACCCAACGGTGAATTTATTATAAAAATTATCTAGGATTTCCTCTTTGATAGGTAATTTTGAAAAAATTTTGTGTATTTTTTCATAAAGAATTAAACCACTTCTTTCCCTCCAATTTATAAGATAAACCAGTACAGTTACACCAATAGAGATTAAACCTCCTAAAAAAGCAAGTACTCTCACTTTTGGAATAAAAATTGCTGAAATTAAGAGTAAAACACCTACTATGGCTAGATCGAAAAACCGTTCTGTTAAACCTGCAGATAACCCTTCAGATAAAGTGATTCCATTGATTTTTTTCCCTGCTACTGCATTTAAAACTTCACCTGCACTTCGCATAGGACTAAAATTACCTGCAAAAAGGCCAATTGTTTTAACAATATAATTTTTTTTAAATTCAAAGGGCTGGTCAATTATAAACCCCCACCTTAATGCCCTTATACCCACAACCACCAAATGTATAATTAAAGCTAATAAAATTAACCACCAATCTGCACTTTTCAATGCATTAATAATATTTATCGGGCCTAACCATAATATTAATAATATTACGAGTAATAAGCTAACAATTAATACATAAAATTGCTTCAAAATAGAATCTCCTTTTAATTTTCCTTATGAAAAGCCTTATGATAAATTTGAGGTATTTTAAAACATCCATCAAACCGATATACGATTTTTCATCCTGATAGTTACAAGATATAGGTTCTTCTTTAATCAATAAGCTATTTTTTGATGCTTGGTAGAGAGCCTCTGACTCATAAACGTAATCATCATATTTGATATGGAGAAATATTTCAGCACAATTACTTGAAATCGCTCTGAAACCACTCTGGCTGTCTGTAATATGATATCCTGTGACATAACTAATAAGTTTTGTAGTTAATTTATTAGAAAACCGTCTCTGAATAGGCATATTCCGAAAATCATCTTCTTTAAACCTTGAACCAATTATAAAATCATATCTCCCAATTGACTGAGCTAAAGATGGAATAGAATCCGGATCATGTTGACCATCACCATCAATAAAGACCATGACATCATAATCATCATTTAAAGCTTTTTTAATACCTGTTTTAATAGCTGCCCCTTTTCCTCTATTTTTAGAGTGTTTTATAATATCTGCACCCGAAAGGCTTGCTAGATTTGAAGTTTGATCAATTGACCCATCATCAACAACCAGAACATTAGAATAAGTTAAAGCCCCCTTTACAACAGAAGATATTGTTTTTTCCTCATTGTAAGCAGGTATTATAGTAATAATTTTCATTTTTTTCTCCAATTGAGATTAATGTTTTATAATAATTAAAAAATCAGGGCAATTGATTATAATTAATTGACATATACTAAAAAAATTTCATTTTGAACCTAACTCTTTTAAGATAAACATCTGTTTAAATTAATTTGAAATTACTGCTATTAAACATTTATTAAACCATCATCTCAATTTTCTAGCTATACTATAAAAAATAGAAATGAATTCAACTGAACTTCCAGAGAATAAAGGACTAGCTTAAAAAAAATAATATGTTTATGGGGGATTTATAGAACACAGCAGAATATATTAGTACAAAATAATTGGTATGCAGATATGAATTTTCGCATTTCAAAATAATATAAATATCTTAAAAATAAAGCTAGAATGATTAACATTTAGATGACGGGGTTAAAATGGAGAAAAAAATCCTTATTGTAGAAGACGAAGCACTGACTTCAATGGAAATCGAAGCATACCTCGAATTATGGGGTTATTCAACTTTAGTAGCTCCTGCAGGAGAAGAAGCGATTCAATTAGCTTTAGAACATAATCCGCATCTTATATTGATGGACATTGTGTTAAAAGGAGAAATAGACGGAATAAATGCTGTGGAAAAAATAAAAGAAGCAATTGATGTTCCAGTTATTTATTTATCTGCTTATAATGACGAAATGAATCAAAATCGTGCTAAATCAACCCTGCCCCATCATTTTTTAGCGAAACCATTCAACAAACAAGAATTAAAATTTACTATCGAAATGGCCTTAATAAAACATGAAATGGAGAAAAAAGTCAGAGCTAGTGAAAAGCATTACAGAATACTGGCAGATAATGTCACAGACATAATTTCTGTACATGATCCCACCGGATTAATCACCTACATATCTCCTTCATGTGAAAATATAACCGGTTATACTGTAGAAGAATGCATTGGTAAGAATGGGTATGATTTTATACATCCCCAAGATTTAGATGTTCTTAAAAAAGCTCAACAAATTTTAAGATCCGGTGATTCATATTCTGCAGAATTCAGACTCAGAAAAAAAGATGGGTCTTATTTATGGGTGGAAACTAATGGTAAGGGTATTTTTAAAAATGATTCAGTAAAAGAAACCATAGTTGTGACTCGAAACATCTCTCAAAGAAAATCAATTGAAGAAAAACTGAAAAAATCCCTTGAAGACAATAAAATGTTGCTGAGAGAAATTAACCATCGTGTTAAAAATGATTTAATGCTAATTTCTAGTTTAATGAATCTTCAATGCAAGCATACCCAAAATCAAGAAGCAATTGACATTTTGCAAGAAACACGCAGCAGAGCATATTCAATGGCTTTAGTTCATCAAATGATTTATAAATCTTCAAAATTAGAATACATGAATTTCGAAGATTATATAGGTTATGTAACCACGGAACTATTTAGAGTATATCAAAAAGAAGACCAAATCATTAAATTAAAAATGGATCTGGAAGAAGTATTGTTAGATGTTAATTTTTCCATCCCATTGGCACTTATATTAAATGAGTTAGTAGTTAATGCCCTAAAACATGCATTTCCAGATCTTAGAAACGGCAATATTAAAATAAATCTTCATAAAACCCCTGACGGACATGTTTCATTAGAAGTTGCAGATGATGGTGTAGGCGCACCTTCTGATTTTAGTATTGACAATACAGACTCTTTTGGATTTGAAATTATAAAAAGCCTGGTTATTCAAATTAAAGGTAGTTTAGAAACTAATTTCGAAAATGGCACCAAAGTGATAATTAAATTTAAAATTTAACTATGAATTAAAATATTATTTAATCGGCGGTGGTGTCATTATAAAACAATATTTGACTCCTAAAAATTATTTAAAGTTATCTGTAGGTCTTTTAATTACTTTTGGGGTTTTACTGATTCTTTTTCAGCAAGCAACTCCGTCTAATTATAATCATAGAGCCGTGGCAAGTTCTATAATTCTCCCCATAGCCAATTTATTTGTAGTATATCTATTATTTAAAGCTTTGAAAAAATCAAAAGAATATGGGCGAAATTATTACCTAGCATGGACTATTATATTTTTAGCCCAAGTTATATGGTTTTTTAGTGATTTCCACTGGACAATATTAGAATTAGTATTTAACCAACCATCTTACGAAACTGAGCACTTTATACCTTATGCATTATATTCCATGTTATTTTCTGCAGGTTTACTCATATTACCCCGACCACAACTAAGCATTTTAAAAAGAGCAATAAGAATCGTGGACATTGGGATAATGATTACTATTATTTTTATGATGATATGGGCATTTTTAATTGAATCTGCCGTAGCTTACAGCCATAACGATCTTTATAACTTAATTATAATATCTTTATTTATTATCACACAATTCATATTTATATTTGTTAACATCACGGTATTCTTTAGAAATGCAGGGCAGTTAAGAAATAGGCCGGTTTCATTTTTAATATTAGGTGCACTAATATTAATATTGGCCGCAGCCATTTTTGGTTTTTACAGTGCTCAGAACACATATTTAAGTGGCGGAGTGGCTGATTTCATATGTTTAACTGCCTATTTATGTATAGGGTATGCCGCTGTTTTACAAATTACTCAAAAACAGTGCGAATCCATAAAAGATCTTTCATATAAATCAAAATTCATGAATTTAGCTATAACTCCATATTTAATTCCAGTTTGGGGTTTTACATTTTATTTATCAATCATATGGATTTATTACAGCAACCCGAGGATTTTTTTGAATATGCTACTTGCAACAAGTCTGGTAATCGGGCTTGTACTTTTCAGGCTGATGCTCACTATGAGAGAGGCCCGGTCTGAGCGGAAAACTGCTGAAGAAAACGAAAAAAAAGCAATGGCCTTAATTGAAAATTCGATTGATGCTATAATTATCATGTCTCATGAAAAAGAAATTGTACAATGGAATAATGGAGCAGAAAAAATTTTTGGTTATAAATCAGAAGAAATCCTTGGTAAAAAAATTGATTTTATTACTCCAAAAGAGCATATAGAAGAATTCAATGAAATACTTACCCATATAACCCAAAATAGTAGTTTGAAAAAGTTAGATAAAATTCTTGGCCATGAGAAACCAAATAGAACTGTACAAAAGTTAAATGAAATACTGGAATTTACATTCATTCGAAAAAATGGTCAGAAATTTCCTGTAGAAATCTCATTGACTTTTTGGCCACTTAATGATAATTTTATGATGGCAGCCATTATCAGAGATGTCACAGAACGTAAAAGAAATATCGAACTTCTTGAAAAAAGTGAAAGTAAATTTAGAAATGTTATTGAACAATCATATGATGGCATTGTTTTATGCAAAAAAGGAGGCCAAATTGTTGAGTGGAACCGCGCAGCTGAATATATTACTGAATTAAAAAAAGAAGAGGTTATAGGAAAATTTCTTATAGACATTATGTTAAACTACTCCCCTAAAAAAATGCTCCCTAATGTTCAAGAAAATATAGAAAAAACGCTTGAAAATCTATTTTATGATTTTGAAATCCCTGAAGATGTGAAAACATTGACTTTCACTTTAAAAACCCCCTCTGGTGTGATTAAAAACATAGAAAAGACTTCATTCCCACTTATAACTCTGGATGATCCAGTATTATGTGTTGTTTTACATGATATCACTAAGCAGAAAAAGGCAGAAGATGATTTAAAAAGTTCTCTGGAAGAAAAAAAAGTATTATTAATGGAAATACATCACAGGGTGAAAAATCATTTACAAATTATTTCCAGCCTGCTCAGTTTGCAGTCATTGACCTTTGAAGACGAACAGATCGTAAATGCGCTGGTAGAAATTCAAAATAGGGTTCAAACCATAGCTATGACTCATGAAAATCTTTATCAATCGTCTAATCTTTCAAAAATTAACATGAAAATATACATACTTAAAATTATTAACAATTTGACCCGTACTTATGAAAAAGAAACATTAAATCTAACTATCATCCCCCAAATTGATCAAGTATATCTTAATATTGAAACTGCATCTCCCTGTGGACTTATAATTAATGAATTAATGACCAATAGTATAAAATACGCATTTCCTCATGATTTAAATGGAAAAATATGCATTGAATTGACTAAAAAGGATGATGATTTATTCCTTAAAATATCAGACGACGGGATTGGCCTTCCAGATAATTTTGATTATGATAAAACGAATACTCTAGGATTAAGATTAGTTAAAAGCTTAACAAGGCAAATGAATGCTGATTTAAAAGTAGACATGTCGGAAGGAACATGTTTCCAAATTAGGTTTAATGAATTAAAATATAAAAAAAGAATATAAAAAATTAAAAATCTGGATCTTATCAATAAAAAAAATCATAAACAAATAGTAGTAGTGATATTACAGGCAATAACATGATCATATAATAATATTTCTTTTCTGCACCAATTTTAGTGAGATAAATTCCGGCCACAATAGAAATTGCCAGCAAGAGCCAACCAAAAGCTGTGTATAACGCCTGGATATAAAAATAATAAATAGATGCCGCTAATATAATTATTATAAGAATGTAGTTAGTGTTATTTGCTTCCATTATTTCCCCTCTTTACAAATTTCAATGAAATTTCTCTATTTTATTAAAGTAGGACATTAATATAATTAATTTCTTTTTTGTTTATAATAAATACAATGCTCTGGATTTCCAGGGCCTTTAGGGTGTCTGCAATAAATTTTTACCTCTTTGAGTTCTTCGACAACTATTTCGCAATTAAATAAACAATTAAGACACTCTCTACTCGAAGATACTATCTTAAATTCTGTTCCGCTGATAATCTTGCTCATAATGCACCCAAATCTGATTAAATTTTTTTGATAAAATAAATTAAAGTTTATTATATTTATATTTAAATAGGTTAAAGCCTCATTATTAATTTATAAAACTACACTCTAAAGAAATTGCATAATGATTATTTAAACAACATTAAAATAAATAGCATCCATATTTTAAAGGTAAAAAAATGATAAACCATGTCTACGGTCTGGCTGTAAGAGCTTTAATCAGCGACGATGACAGAAAAATCCTCATTATTAAAAGATCAACTGATTCAAAAACTAATCCTGGAAAATGGGAACTTCCCGGTGGAAAAGTAGATCAAAATGAATCATTTGATCATGCTCTATTGAGAGAAGTTTATGAAGAAACTGGCCTTAAAATAGATTTAGACCATGTTGTTGGTGTTTCTGAGCAGAATTTACACCTTATTAGGGCCGTCCACATTATAATGTCTGGAACAGTTACCGGAGGAGAACTTAATTTAAGTGACGAGCATGAAGGTTATGCTTGGGATTTTTTTGAAAATCTTTCGGACTATGATCTGGCGGATTGGATGGATGATTTTTTTAAAAACCAGGCTTTGGTTAATTCAGAGGACATACCTGTAGAAAAAAAAGAAGAAAATGCTTTAAAACCATGGATCAAATCTATGAAAAACTATCTGGATGACGCAATAAAGAATAGATAGAATTTTATTTTAAATTCAACTAGCACTTATGATCTTTGAATTATTCAAATAAATATCCACAATAACAAATTTAATCTACCCAAACAACTCCCCATCAAAAAAGCCAGCATTTTCATTTTTTTTCTTTATTATTGGTTTTTTACTAAAAAATCTTTATATTTACTACTTCATCTGGACATTTTATAGCAAATTCTTCAGATTTTAGGTTATATTATTATTAATTTACACTAGACGCCTATAATATTGTTTTTATTCACCGATTCTGTAAATTAATTCACTATAGATATTAGTACCTCAAAAAACCCATGTTTAGGGCGTATAAATAATAAAAGGAGATATTTATATCTTAATACCATTTCAACTAAGAAATAGGAAAAATTTACAATACCCCTGCAAAACAAATTTCTCTATTCAAAAATAAAGTTATGTAAAATATTTTTATAAGTGAAAATTTCAGAGCTCGTTTTTGTAAGTTGATTTATATACTTTGAATTACAAGATTATGTTCTATAAATTTTGAAATGAAACTCATATATCGCAGTATTGTATTAATAAAATGATTTAAAAAAATGAATAATTATGGTGTATTATCATGGAAAAAATAATTATAGGTCTCCCTAAAGGGAGTTTGAATAATGTAAATAGAGGGAATACTTACCAGTTATTTGTTGATGCGGGTTATGAAGTTAGAGGATATGAACCTGGGAAAGAAACCTATGAAATTGATATTCTAAATGACCCTGAAATTAAAGCTTTTTTGACCAGACCACAAAGCGCCCCTGTGGAACTAAATAGAGGAATGATTGATATTTCCATAATAGGGGAAGATTGGGTAAAAGAAGAAACAATTGCTATTAAAGAAGAATCAATCACCAAAATAGGAGATTTAGATTATGGTCAGACACGATTAATCGTTGCTGTACCTACTGAAGCCCCCTATGACTCTTTAAGTGAATTTTTCAGAACCAATGCTAATCGTGATACTCCCATACTTTGTTTCACCGAATACCCTAACCTAACCCGAAAATTTGTTATGGAAAATGAAGGTTATCAAGAATTATTTGGAGACAGTATTCCATTGGTACAGGTTCGCGGATTAGTTAATGGAGATAATGACAAGGTCCAGATTATCAACTCAGATGGTGCTACTGAAGTTTACATTGCCAAAGGAGCTGATTTAATAGTTGACAACACACAAACCGGTAGCAGCCTTAAAAAAGCAGGCTTAAAAATTCTGGAAACTATTATGCATTCCAGTGCCGGGCTTTATGCCGGCCCTTCTTGTGAAGGTTTAAAAGCTGAGAAAGCTCAGATGATATTTGAACAGTTATTTGGAGCAATAAAAGCCCGTAAATATTTCGATGTGAAATTCAACATTGCCAACCATAGAGTAGAAGATGCAAAAGAATTCTTACTATCCCACAAATATTGTTCAGATGAACCAACTGTTGTAAAAGGAAATATATTTTCACAAGTAAATGTACTAATACCTAAAAATAAGTTTCCGGAAATGTTAACTGGAATTAAACAATTTGGAGCATCAGCTATTGTTAGAGAAAATGTAAAACAATACGTCCAATAATAAAAATAGTGAAATATTTATATTTTTTTGTCTTTCATTTTTTTATTCATTCGGCTTAATTTTACCTGTTATTGCATCACTTATAACATTTGAGTGGCAGGGATCTGGATAACAAGTACAAAGTAAATTCAATACTTCTCCTTGATCATGTAATTTTCTTAATTCTTCGATTCGCTTCCATTGAGGACTATTAGCAGGAAGCTCCATGAGATATTTTTTAAATTGTTCATTGAGTTTTCTTTTGCAGCCGCGGTTATAAGGGTTTTCTAATATAGAACCTTCACCAACAAATTCCACAAACTCACCATTCTCATTTTCCCACATATTTTTATTTCTTACACGAATAGCCACAAATTCACCCCATAATGAAACCTATCAATTCTACTAAGTCACACTTTTGTTGATATATAATATGTTCAATCTTTTAGATATTTTTTTGCTTTTTGCCTTCAATATTTCTATTTTTATTAACAGAATCAAGTAGATATTCTCTTTGAGATATTTTCAATAAAAAAATCGTGAAAATCTTCAACATATACTTAGAATATTAAGTTAAATAAACATTTATAAAATAATTTCAAAGTATATTCTTTTTTACGAGCATGAACTAGTTTATTGGTATTTTTAATAAAAATATAGTCTAATGGCATTAAAAAATTGATAAACAAAAGATTATAAATTATTATTGTAAAAAAATGGGTGCAGAATATAAAGAAAAGAGCATATATCAAACAAAAACCATTAATGAATTTTAACTACCGAATCCAAAGAAATGGCACTAAAATAATATTTGAATGTAGATAAAAAATATACTGAAAGCATCAACTTAGAATTAAAATGGAGATATATTAATTTGCCTAATTAATATGATGAAAACCATTTCCATACTTTAACCGATGAATTAAATATGATTATAAGTTTAAATAAAAAATAGTGAAAAAAGAATTGTAGGTTTTATTTTTTAACTTATTAAAGCAGATAAAAGGATTAAACAAAATAGAAATTATAATAAATAGACCTGAACACTATTAAAAAATAAAAATTTCATTCACTTTTTTCTGATTCTGGTTCTACTTTCAAGCTGTTAAGTAATATTTTAAGTGATGAAAATTGTTCCATGTCTTTTTCAGATTTAAAATTTGCAACTTTATTTTTACCTCCACAATAATAGCATGATTCTTGATCTTTTTTCCAAGGTTTTCCACATATAAAACATTTTTGATTAATTTCTGGTACCAATTTTTTTACCACCAATTTTTTTCGCGACCTTTTTTAGTTAGTATCTTTAAGTATATAAAAACAGATGAAAAATGAAAATCTTTAAAAGAATTTAAAAAAGGAAAATACAGTTCATATCTAATTAATCTGATTATGGCTTTATAAAAAAACTATTCATGAGAAAAACAAAAAAAATATTATATTATTGAATACTTGATAAATAGTAATAAAAATTAATTTACAGGGCGGAATGAATTATTTTAAGTTTTTAAAAGTATTTAGTGCTTCATTTATCCAAATTTTTTCTAAATTCAGTTGATTAATATTTTAAATAACTAATAAACATTATCATTTAATATTACTATCCTAAAAGGAGATTAATAATCCAACTATACTAATCCGTAATCCATGGAGATAAAAAACGTCAAAGAACCATTTATTAATCTTAATTTTTAAAAAAAAGGCACCATAAAACTTATATGTGCTCATTTTAAGATAAGGTATTTAGTGATAATATGAATGATCTACGAAATCATAGGAAATTTTTATTTCCTGTGATGATTTTATTATGTTGTTTATTATTTGTAAATGCAGTTAGTGCAGTAGATGTATTTATTACATCAGACAGTATATCGGGAGATAAACAGACCGATGTGGACAACCTGAATTCCATAAAAAGTAACCTTGAAAATGGGACTTTGAAGGGCAATGTTAATGTAACTGTTGATAAAAATGCTTCAAAACCCGGCGAAGGTGAGCGAGCACTTAGCAAAGCCAAAACAAATGGTGTTGCAGTGTATTTAGCTGCCAGTTGCCCTGGGGCTATGAAAGCAGTTGCTAATAAAGCCAAGTCATCCAAAAAAGTAGTTATTTTTGTGAATGTAGGTAAGCTAGATCTAAAGAAAACCGGCGTTTTAAGAAGAGCATGGGACGATAATTTCTCAGATCCTAGTTTTGCAGGTATTAAAAGCCCTTATATATTCCTTACAAAATCAGGAATATGGGTTATTCAACCTAATGTTGACTGTGCCTATGGAACTCGAGCTCAGAAAAACAAGTTTATTGCAGATCAGATTAGTAAAATTCTGAAAAGTCGTTCGCTAGTTTCACTCACATCAACCAGCGGCAGGTTCACATCACCAAGCAACAGATATTACGATACTAAATTAATATTAAGCCACAAAGTATCGCCCGCCACTCTGGCAAAGCTGTCACTAGCCGTATATAATACCAATAAAGCAAAAAAGACAATAAAAACCAAATATTATGGTTACAGTACTCCAAAATATCTTTTGATGACAACGGATTACATGAATGGAGCTATTAAAAAGCCAATTTATGTGAGAGGTCCGAAATCTTCGCGCATAAAAAGCACATTTTCTGGATCCTTAACCCGAGCTGAAATACGTGATATATCAACCAGAGTAAATAGATTTATGAGAAAATACAAGCGTGCACCAAGTTATGTCAGATATAACGGAAAGCTGATTGGCTACAAAGATCTTCTATTGATGTATTCCACGATTACTAAATCCCATACATCGAAATCTAAAATGGTGTTGCCTAAAACATATAAGTTTAAAAAAGTGTATCGTTATTAAATACACTTAATTTTTTTTATTTTAGTTTGAAAATCTTTAATTATTCTATTTTTACCACAGATATTTATTTTTACAGCATCTAGAAATGCTCATCTAAATCTTAAATTAGGGCTTAGTGATTTTTATAATGATGTACTAAACGCACCACTCCTTCAACATTTAATAAGTACATAAATTACAGCCCCTCCTAAAAATGTATTTTTGATAAAACTCCACTGAAACAATATTTGATGACAGTACAAAGTACAGGAGATTAGTGAAAGCCTATTGTAAATCATGATGATATGGAACTGCATGGATAATTTGGTATGCAAAATACAATAAATTAAGAGGCCATAGATTTGCACGATTATTCGACAGATTCATACACACCTACATCCATTTCATCTACTTGTGGATGAATGAAACAATGAAAATTTGAAATAATATTTGGAAATTAAATAGACAAATGAATGCAAAGTGAAGTCTTTTCATTTAAGATATAATGTGAAAAAAATGAATTTTTTAAAACAATGCAAATAAAACTCTAAAAAGAAATCTATATGAAAAATAATTATACTTCTTATTTGAATTAGTTATAAATTAAGAGTAATTAAATGATCAATGAACTTAAATAAAAAACCAGAAAAAAATGAATTTAATAATTTAACTATTTTCACGTTTTCCAAAAAATAATTATCAAAAGAGGATTAAAAGATGAAACTAGAAGATTTACTTAAAAAGTGTCCCAAATGTGGATCTCAAGATAAAACCGCGCAAAGAAAAATAGTAGACGAACATAAAGCCCATGCTACTATGAAAGCTATTGTATGTGAAAAATGTGGCTATATATTTGAATCTGGTGATAAAGATTGAATTCAAAGGTTTTTTTAAATAAAACTTGAATTTTATTTTAATGGATGAAAATACCTAATTGAGGGATTAAAATAAAAAGAGCATTAATAGTAATAGATGTGCAAAATGAGTATTTTACTGGTGTTTTGCCAGTAACATATCCAGAAAACAGTTTTAAAAATATTTTAAAAATTATTGATGCTGCTTTTGAAAAAGAAATTCCCGTGATCTTAATACAGCACACATCCCACTCTCCTGATTCACCTAACTTTAGAAAAGATACTTATAACTGGGAAATTCATGAGGAAATACTTCAAAAACCTTACAATTTAATTGTTGAAAAACATTTGCCGGGTAGTTTCACTGGAACACCCCTTGAAAAATGGTTAAGAAATAATGAAATTGAAATGGTAACAATTTCGGGTTATATGAGTCAAATGTGCTGCGATACCACGGCTCGCCAGGCTATGCATAGAGGATTTGGAGTAGAGTTCATTTCAGATGCCACTGGAACATTGGATATTTCTAATTATGCTGGAAAAATAAAAGCCTCAGAGCTCCATAAATCAGTTTTAATAACCCAAGCAATGAGATTCAGCAAAGTATTGAGCACTAAGGACTGGATTAAATCATTAAAATGATCATGAAACAATTATGATGTTTAAAGGTCTATTAATAATAATTTCACCTTTAAAAGCTCTTTGAAGAATGTAAAATTTGTGCATGATTACGGTAAGATTTGGGTGTAAAATGGGAAAAACTATTTTTAAAGCGTATTTTATAAACTAGGGTGTGAAATGGAAAAATAACTATTAAAATTTCCATTTCACAGATTATGAAGAAGTCTTAAATTATGGTGTTTATCACCTCCAATTCACGTGTTAGTGACTTCTTCATGATCTCCATCACCTGTTTAGAACAGGTAACTGAATGAGAAATCTATGAGTAACCATATCGGTTCTGAGGGTTTACCAGAATTATTTGTCTCACCCCTTCCAATTCTGGAACCCTCAAACCAACCCCCCCACTTAAATCACAATAACCATCTCATTGGTTATAATAGCCCTTAGATTCTTTTTTAACCCCCTTACCACTTCTAAGGGCTATTTTTCAAATTAAGTCCTTAAATTCTCTTTTAAATGATTTATCCAGCATAGTGACTCTTTTTAAGGTTTAATGTGTTTTAATTTATCAAAAAAAATATTGCTTCTTTTCTATTTTTATTCAAATTCTCCAGATTAGATAATTATTAATGCTGGGAGGTTTATCCTAAAATATAGCTAAAATAATTAATTAATCAATTTAATTTCAGAAATATTATAGAAACGGTGTTTAAATGGCATTTCATATTATGTTAATTCCTTCAATGGATTGTCCTTCAAATTGCAGTTACTGTTGGGGTGTGGATAAAGAATCAGATCTCATGAGCATTGAAGTAATTGAAGAAACTGTTCAGTGGTTAAAAAATTTCAGGGAAGAGCCAATTACATTTACTTTTCATGGTGGAGAACCATTATTAGCGAGTTATGAATTTTATAAAAAAGCTTTACCCATGCTAAATAATGAATTAAGTCATCTGAAACCAGCTTTTGCAATTCAAACTAATTTATGGCTTATGAACGAACAAATTGCTGAACTTTTTGCTGAATACAATATACCAATAGGATCCAGCCTTGATGGTCCCGTTGAAATCAATGATTTTCAGAGAGGAACCGGTTACTATGAAAAGACCATGCAGGGGTATAAAATAGCTAAAGAAAAAGGTTTAAGTGTTAGCTTTATAAGTACATTTACGTCTCATTCTATTAATCTTAAAGAAGATATTTTTCATTTCTTTTTAGAAAATAATTTGAATCTGAAACTGCACCCTGCACTCCCTTCTCTTCGAAGTGAAAGTCCCGATAAATGGGCCATAGCTCCAGAAGAATACGGTGAATTATTGATTTATCTCCTGGATGAATACTTGAAACACATGGGAGAAATAGAAATTAAAAATATCGACCACTTATGCAAAGGAGTATTTGTACGCAGAGGCGTGGTATGCACTTATGCTGATTGTGTGGGTGACACATTTGCAATTGGTCCCGAAGGCAATATATACCCCTGCTACCGTTTTGTGGGAATGGAAGAATATGTTATGGGTAATGTGCGTAATCACCCCAGCATGGAAGATTTAGAAAAATCTGAAGCTTTAAAAAGCCTTAGAGATTGGGAAGAATCAGTGAATGAAGAATGTGCTGATTGTAATTATATTAAATTTTGCAGAGGGGGATGTCCCTACAATGCACTGAGTATAAATAAAGAATCTCAAAAAATGGAGATTGACGGTGTGGATCATCAGTGCGAAGCATATAAAATGATATTTAAAGAGATAACAGATAGAGCTAATAAAGAGTTCTTATCATCATCTAGCATACCTATATTTCCGGGAATGGGTGGAAAAACTAAAAAAAAACAGGGAATAATGGATTTGATGTTAAAAACCAATTAATCATATCTTTGAATTTTTTATTTCTTATTTAAGATATAGTCATGAATTTCATTAGCATAAAATACAAATTCCAGCTTCGCCTTAATGTATTCCCTTGCTTCTCCTATGTCATTTAATTCATAGTCTTTTTTATTTAATGCATCATCAAATCGGGATTTTAACTGAGTTTCCAGTGCTGCCGCAATATATTCCACTAATCCAATTAACTCCCCATCTTCAAGAACTTTCTCAGCACGGTTTATTACCGATCCCTTATTATTTTTAGCAGGTTTTAATCCATCATAACAGAAACCTTCTCCTTTAAAATGTAATCTAACTGATGTTTCAAAAAACCAAAAATCAGCTACATCTGCAGCATATTCACTTAACTCTCGGATAGATAAAACTTTTTCAAAGGCATCTTTTAATTCTTTTTCATCTTCTTTTTTAACAAAAGGTAATATGTAATTCACATTTTCCATTTCTAAAGCAAGTTCTGCAGCATTGACTACAGGTCCATCCATGGCATTGCAGTGTGTTTCCATTTTTAATCCCCTTTTTATCCAGATCAAATAAAATTATGTAATCATATTTTGTTTTTTTAAATAGATATTTTTTCACTGTAAATTATCCCAAGACATGAAAAAATAGAATAAGTTATTCTAAAAACAATTGTAACATAAATATATTATTCTGTAAATCCAAGTAAGACTATATCACAATAGTTTATATGAAACTGAGGGCTTATCATGCTTCCTTATGAACCCTTACTAAAAATAGTTCACACCAAAATTAAGTGTTACACGAGAAAAACAAAGAAAACAACAAAATCGGGGAAAATTCACAATTATAACTCAAAACAATATGTTATATCCCTTAAACAAGACCAACCTTTTTCTTGTGAAGAAAACGTTACAATAATCCGATCTGAAAATTATTTTCGGATGAACAACTTGATTAAAGAAAAAAGAAAGGATAAAAAAGAATTTCTAGAAATTATTTTTAAATTAGAAAGTGAAATAAAAGATCTTAAAGAAAAATTAGAGTATTATGATAATTTAGATGTGGATATAAAAATGATAAAGCTCAAAAGGTTAGAAAAAGAAATAGAAATAAGAAATGAAAAATTGGATAACGCTAAAAAAACCATTAATTCTCAAAAAGCCCGGATTGAAGATTTAACAGATAATGGTATTTTGGAAAAAATTAACCGATTTTTACCTGGCAAAAATAACTCTGAAAAATAATTAATTCTAAGGAATTAACATCTTTTAGTAAGTAATTCACTAGTTTCTGATTAGAGGTATTCTAAATCATCAATATGATAAAAAAGGGTTTTAACAGAATTTTAACTGAGTATAGAATTCTTAACAAGACTATACGATGCACTAGATGCTCTGTTCAAGTCTTTTTGAATATTATAATCATCTCCTTCTTTTAACCAATGCTTCCAACTTTTTTCACTCTTTAAATGATTATTATTCATTATTAAATCAAAATCTCCAGAGTAATAGGTTGTCTGTGGAGATAAAAACATAGCTCTTATTTCATAAATAGTGTGGTAATATCTGGATGATTTAGCCTTAGTGTGAGGTCCACAAAATCCATCTGCGATATAATGAGTTGCAACCCCATAACAATAACTGGCATACTTATAATTACCATTATCATAATTGTGTTTACCTTTATTCAACCAATATTCGGCCTTATTTTTAGTATTAGGATAAGTGTGATGTGAAAAATCAAAGAATTTTGTATCTGGATCATCTGATCCGTTTTTCATTTCACTTAAACTGAGCTTGCTTTGAATATCTAAAGGTAATCCATTGTATGTTGCTTCTGCAATCTGATAATGATTGGTCACAGACCAAGCCGAAACAGGAGCTACTTGAATCATCATAGCTATGGCCATTAAAATTAGAATTATATAGACTTTCATAATTTTCTGATTAATAGATAATTAGATTTGATTATTTTTTTGAATTTTTTTAAATTTGCCTTGAAAACTTAATATATCTCTTTGGATGAAACTATTTCAAACCATTAAATTCAATCTTAATAAATGTGTACTAAGTACAACTATTTAAATTTATAGGTTGATAATATTAAATTTTGTTTAGTGTATTGAATTAAATATCAACTTAGATTATTATAAAGCAAAAATAAAGGCAATATAAATGTAACTAATATTCCTGCGAAAAATTTAAAAAATAGAAATTAATTAAGATATAAATTCCAGTTTGCCATTACCATTACTACAATATAATGACATAGGAATGTTGAAAGACTCTTTTTTCTGTTTAAAGCTCTCTAGACAATTACCTGGAACAATAAGCCAAAATTGGTTTTCGCCATTAGAACTGAAACGTTTCCATTTTATTAAGTCTTTAGAATGGTTATTAGTACAGGTTTCAACTTCAATTAAAATTTGATGAAAATTTTTAATGGCTTGAATATCTGGGGTAAACCCTCCACAAGAATTAGGGCGTCCATTGGGATGATAATCATTATTCACTCTAACAATGTATCCCTCCCTTTGAAGGCGATCGACAACAGATCTTACTATTTTATCATGCATCTTTAAAGTTTCAGGAGTTAGTTGCTTCTTAATCCTCAATTTTCCACCTTTTTCAAAATCACTTGAATTTAATTGAAGTTTTGGTAATTTTAAACTATTTATTCATATATACTAATCAGCCCCGCCCTATTTAAATGATTTTCTAAATAGACCACCAAATTAATAATTTGAACATTGTTTATAAATTATATTTTTATGCTATAAATAGTTATAGTTTTTTCAAAATAACATGCACATAATATAAATAGAACTTCCAATATACTAAAATATGGTGATTGTATGGATGTTCTTGATGAAGAAACTTTGAAAATGAGGTATATTGCTCTGGTTAAAAAAGGCATTTTAGAAAAAGACGAATGTGCGACTTATTCAAAAAAAATGGATATACAACCGTGCATGAAGCGAAAAGTAGATAAATTTCAGGATTTTTTTGTTCCAGGTACGGTACTAATTAGTGAAAAAGCATCTTACCGCCTTAGGGTAGAATATCCTATGGAATAATCAAAGTTACATCTTTTTAAAAATTTATTATAATATTTTTAATTATTTTTTACATTGAATAAAATATTAAATTGACAATCAAATTAAAATCAGTTTTCCAGACTGAGTAATAGAATATTTTTCAAACATTTGAGACTGTTTTACCAGTCCTAATTCCAATAGTCCGCTTAAATGTTTGTAAACCATAGCCCTAGATATTCCAACTTTTTTACCAATGGATATTGCAGTTAAATTTTCTTTTTCTAAAGCTTCCAGTATTCGTAGCCGAGTATCAGATAGATCCAATTTTAATAAAGGCATTCTAAGTGCATGATCCTTAAAGCAGGTGAATACGCCATCAACTTCTTCCTTATTAGCAATGAAACCTAATAATGCGCCAATTTCACCACCATTATATGCAACAAATACTTCACCATGTTTTTTTGCACCCCTTATCACCCCAGTTATTGTTTTTACAGCTTCAATATAATCTTGAGTATCAATTTTAACAGCACCTCCCTTAATAAACTTATCAAGACAGGCATCTTTAGAATCATCAGTTTGAATGCAAATTAAACCATCAATTTGTGTCTTCATTGAAACGTCGAATAGACAGCGTCCTTTCAAATTAGTAACCAGTGTTTTCATAAATTACACACCCTTTATTAATTAAATATTAGTCTCACTGTAATATAGATTTGTCTATTTAAAAAATCTAAAAAAAGTAATATTTAAATTCAAGTCTTAATCCAATAAATTTAACCATAATTATAAACAAGGGGAATTAAAAAATGTCAGTAGAATCAACAGTGATTTCGGGTGAAGACCTTTCTACTCGAAACATTAATAAAACCATTAAAAACGGATTAAATGAAAATCAAAAGAAATTCCTTGTGGAAAATTCTCAAGAATTAGATTCAATTGTTGTCGGTCTGCGTGAGAATGCAGAGATTACATTAAAAGGAGATTTTGGAGATTTCATTGGAGCACTTAATCACGGCGCCAATATTAATATCCAGGGCAATTGTGGCCGATATGTCGGTAATAATATGACTTCTGGAGAAATAATTGTTCAAGGCAACACAGACGATGGTGTTGGTTTTGGAACATATAATGGGAACATTGTAATTAAAGGCAATGCAGGTAATTCTGTGGGGCAGCTAAACAAAGGAGGAATAATTTTAATTGACGGAAATATCGGAGATTTAGCGGGACTTTACATGTTAAGTGGAGATATTATTGTAACTGGTAATGCTGGAAAAGATACAGGAGATTGGATGATAGGTGGCACTATATATGTGGGGGGCGACTTCCAAACTGGGACAAACGCTGAAATTCATCCACTAGAAGTAGATGATAAGAAAAAACTGGAAAATGTATTCCAAAAATATGGAATTGAAACAGATATCAGTGCCTTTAAAAAAATTCAGCGAAAAGACATAAGACCATTTTATGGTTAAAAAGAGGGTATTAAAATGGTACAAATATTATTAACAGATCCAGATAGTTGTGATGGTTGCAATGATTGTATTGAAGCATGTTCTAAAGTAAATGGTAGCAGTGCAATAGTTTTACATAAGATGACTAATGGTTATCAAGCCATAGTATGTCAACAATGCGTAGACCCTGCATGTGCTAGAGGATGTTTTAAAGAATCCATATATCGAGAAGACGGTGTTGTCAAAATAAATCAGGACGCATGTGCCGGTTGTAAGTTATGTATGTTAATGTGTCCTATTGGAAGTATAAGTTATACTGAAAATGGAATGATTAAATGCGATCAACAATGCATAGTTAATCCCGGTGATACTCCAGCATGTGTTTCTGCATGTGATAGTGGCTGCTTAGAAGCAGTTGATGTTGACAAATTTGCCACAGGAATGCGGCAAGGCTTTGAATTAAATGGAAAAGTGTCTAATAGCAGTTCATTAAGCCCATCATCACCTTCTTCTGATTTGGCTGCAGCTACTCAGGGATTGTGTGTATTTTGTGGTACTTGTGAAATCGTTTGCCCTACTGATGCCATAAAAGTAGTAGATAATCATGCAGAAATTGATAAAACTCGTTGTATTATGTGCGGATCCTGTTTAGCCGCATGTCCTGTCTTAATTCCAACTGGAGCCGGCAGTATTTGGGATCCTAGAACTATAGCTGATATCCGTTTTACTTCTAAAGCAGGTAAGTACGTTCTTCGTGGTTTTGGTACTGAAAGAAAGCTTCCAAGCTTTGATGATGTAATTATTTTACCTGCACAAGCATCAATAGCACCAGTTGACAAGTATCGGGAATCATGCAACACCCAGGTGGAATTGGGAACAAGATTTGCTGAAGAACCACTGGTGCTGCAAACCCCAGTTCTTATTGCAGGAATGTCATTTGGTGCTCTGAGTAAAGAAAGTAAATTAGCTATGGCCAAGGGTACTTCTTTAGTTGGATCATGTGCCAACACCGGTGAAGGAGGAATGCTTCCTGAAGAAAGAGAACTGGCCGATAAATTAATGGTCCAGTATTCTTCTGGAAGATTTGGTGTTTCCTCAGACTATTTGAATATTGCTGATGCCATCGAAGTTAAAATTGGTCAGGGTGCAAAACCAGGAATGGGTGGGCATCTTTTAGCAGAAAAAGTAAGCCCAGAAGTTGCTGAAATAAGAGGAATTCCACTTGGTACTGATGCATTAAGTCCTGCTCGTTTCCTTGATGCTACTAAAGAGGGAGATCTAGCCAAACATATTGAACTTATAAGAGAAGTAACTGATTGGAAAATACCCATAGTTGTTAAACTAGGTCCGGGTCGTGTGGACGAAGATGTTAAAATAGCTGCAGAAGCGGGCGCAGACATTATATCCGTAGATGGGATGGAAGGAGGAACTGGTGCTGCACCAGAAGTTGTTATTGAACACACTGGTGTTCCCACACTGGCTTCTCTGGTTCAGGCAGTTAATGGTCTAAAAGAAATTGGACTAAAAGATGAAGTTGACCTAATAATAACGGGAGGTATACGCAGCGGTGCAGATGTTGCAAAAGCCATAGCCATGGGAGCAGATGCAGCATATATTGGGACCGGAGCCATGATTGCCATGGGATGTCGGGCTTGTAGAATGTGTTACACCGGAAAATGTCCTGTAGGAGTTGCTACACAAGATCCAAAACTTAGAGAGCGTATGGATCTAGAATTATCTGCCATGAGAGTTGCTAACTATATTAAATCAATGACTGAAGAAACTAAAATGTTAGCTCAACTTGCAGGCCATAATGACATACGTAAATTTTCAGAAGATGACTTAAGGGTGTTGGATATTAATACTGCAGCCATTACTGGCTTAAGATTAATAGGCCAATAACCTATTTTTTCATTTTTTAAAAACAAATTACTATTCATTTTCACAAAATTTTAAACCACAAATGAGTCGTAATTGACAAGAAAATAAAAAAAAATTAGTACCATCAGTTCCAAAAATAGTAATTGGATAATATGGCCAATAAACAAAACCAATTATTAGGAATTTTAGGGATTATTTTAGGTTTTTTTGTGATTTCTTTCCCTATAATAAGTGCGTACACAGCAAGCATATTTGCTGGTTTTGGATTGTTATTGTTAGGAATATGGTTAATGGCTTTAAGCTTTGATAGTTGGGGTTATAATAATATAGGGAGTTTATCGTCGTTAATAATAGGTTTACTTTCAATCGTTATAGGTATAGGAATAATGGGAAATGTAGAAGCGTTTGATGTAATAGTTGACTATTCTTTTTATTTAGTAGGCATATTCCTCATATATACTGGAGTTATGGAACTATTTGTATATGAATCATTTCATAAATTTGTGGGAGCCATTGGGATTATCACTGGTGCTTTATACATAATCTTAGCAATAACCGAATTTGATACCACATTTTTAATATTCACTTTAGGTCTCTGGTTAATTTTTGCGGGGGCTTTACAGTTCTTCAAAGAAAAAACTGTTATAAATAGTGAAGATGACGAAGAACCAGTTTGAAATTTATAATAACTGGGATAATGCATATATTATCCAATATTTAGTGAAGGTGAAATGATGAATAAAAATACCGCAATTGGGTTAATATCATTAATATTAGGAATTTTTGTAATAGGTTTTCCCATGGCCGGAGTTTATTTAACCAGTATCATAGATGGTCTGGCTCTTTTAATTATAAGTATTTGGGCAGTTATCCACAGTTTAAGGGAGTGGGAGATTGACAAAAGAACTGGGATAAGCTACATAGTTTTGGGCCTGATTGGATTAATTATTGCTTTAGGAATCATAGGAAATATTGCTGCTTACAGCATTCTCGTAGGTTTTAGTTTTTATATCATAGGTTTATTCCTGATAGTTATTGGTTTCCTTGTCATTTACTCTGATAAAGATAGGTCACGCTACTTAGGATTTTTAGGAGTGCTTTTAGGAATATTTACCATATTTTTAGGTTTTTTATCATTTGATCCTATAAACCTGGCCATTATCATAGGGTTCTGGTTAATCCTATTTGGAATGACCGAAATTTTAGTAATAGGGAGAGATTAGTCTATCGACTAATCATAAAAAAAAAAAATTAATTTTTTACAATGGGCTAATCATAACTAAAACTAATATACGGGGAATAACATGAATAAAGATCAAAAAATTGACAAATCATTTGAAGCAGAATTGAAAGGGAAAATGGGATGGAAATGTGCTTGTTCACTGGATATCGTAGATAAAAAATCTAGTCTAAGAGAAATTAGGTGCAGTGAATGTGGTAAAACATTCAAAACTAATAAAGACACTAATTTATGTTTTGACTGTAGAACCAAACACAAATAATTAATAATTTTTTTAAAAGCAAGCACCTTAGAATATTTTTCCGAAATACTTATTTTAACTTAATTAATTTCCCGGTTTTTAAGGTAGATTACAATTTTTTTATTTTCAATGGCTAAATTAATGTATATATACTAGATTTGAATATATATTCATAATATGGTGAGGCCAAGGCGATTTAGAAGAATATTAAATGAACCAAAAATCAGCTGTTTTAAACCTGAAAACGATGATTTAGAAACTTCAAAACCTATAAAAATTAGTATTGATGAATTCGAAGCTATCCGACTAAAAGATTACCATGAAATTAATCAGAAAAGATCTGCGGAGTTAATGGATATATCTCAACCAACTTTTCATAGAACACTTAAATCAGCTAGAAAAAAAATTTCAAGGGCTTTAGTTGAAGGTCAACCACTTACGATCACAGGAGGGGATTATATAACCGATAAAAAAAGATATAAATGCTTGGATTGTCAATTTGAATGGATAAGTCCAGAAAAGGAATATGATAAATGTCCCGACTGCAATTCTAAAAATATAAACAAGATAGACCTTGAAGAAGAGGATGTTTCTGCATCTCCATTGGCGCAGAGAAGATCTTATGGTGGTAGAGGGATTGGTGCCGGTCCACCAAGAATATGTAAATGTCCAGAATGTGGATATGAATCCTCTAAAACTAGGGGAGTTCCATGTAAAAATACTAAATGTCCAGAATGTGAAACACCCCTGTGTGGAGCAGACTAATAAAAAATAATTAATTAAAATTCTAAATAAAAAACATTATATTTAAAGGTTGATTCCCATGGTTTTTATTGAAATAAAACATGTAACTAAATCTTTCAATGATGTAACTATTTTAAAAGATATTAACGCGAAAATAAACGAAGGTGAAATTTTAGGAATACTGGGGCGCAGTGGTTCGGGAAAATCTGTTTTAATAAATATGCTAAGAGGGATGAATAATTATCAACCCGATGCAGGTCAAATCATTTACCATGTTGCCATCTGTTCCAATTGTTTAAAGGTAGAACCCCCATCTTATTTTGATAAATCATGCACTTGTGGAAGTAAATTTGAAGCAAAAGAAATAGACTTCTGGAACTGTGATAAACAAATTTTTGCTGCAGTAAAAAGGCGAATATCAATCATGTTACAGAGAACTTTTGCCCTTTATGAAGATGACACCGTCATTGATAATGTTATGAAGGCTATTGAAGGCCATGAAAGTGATGAAAAGATATACATGGCTCTGGAATTACTTGAAAAAGCTCAAATGACCCATAGAATAACCCACATAGCTCGTGATTTAAGTGGTGGTGAAAAGCAGAGGGTGGTGTTGGCCAGACAAATGGCTAAGGAACCAATGATATTTTTAGCTGATGAACCTACCGGAACTTTAGATCCTAAAACAGCAGAGTTATTACATCAAGCATTATTAGATGGTGTTAAAGAAAAAGGAACTACTTTAATAATTACCTCTCATTGGCCAGAAGTGATGAAACAACTCTCTGATAAAGTCATATGGCTGGAAAATGGAGAAGTAGTCTCTGCAGGAAATCCAGATACAGTTGTAGAAAAGTTTCTTAAGAATGTTTCAACACCTAAACGAACCAGTGACTTTGAAATAGGTGGTTCTGTAATTACTATGGAAAAAGTAAAAAAATATTATTATTCTATTGAAAGAGGGGTCGTTAAAGCCGTTGATGGTATAGATCTCAATATCAACCAGGCCGAGATTTATGGCATTGTGGGATTAAGTGGTGCTGGTAAAACCACACTTTCCCGAATTTTATACGGATTAACTGAACCCAGTAGCGGCCAGGTTGATGTTAAATTAGGTGATAACTGGATTGATATGACTGTCAGGGGCCCTCATGGAAGGGGAAGGGTTATGCCATATATTGGTATTCTCCATCAGGAATACAGTTTGTATCCCCACAGAAATATTCTGGGTAATCTTACCGAAGCCATAAGTTTAGAGTTACCTGCAGAATTCGCCAAAATGAAAGCAGAATATGTTCTTAAGGCAGTTGGTTTTCATGAAAACGATATAGAAACTATTCTTAACAAAAACCATAACGAGTTAAGTGGAGGAGAACGTCACAGAATTGCACTAGCCCAGGTACTTATTAAAGAACCAAATATTGTAATTTTAGATGAACCTACCGGGACTATGGACCCCATTACCCGAATTCAAGTTTCAGATTCTATTATTAAAGCACGTAAGGAACTGAACCAGACTTTCATAATAATATCTCATGATATGGATTTCGTTTTAGATGTTTGTGATAAAGCGTCGCTCATGAGAGGCGGTAAAATTTTAAAAACCGGCCTCCCTGATGAAATCGTGGCAGATTTAACCGTGAATGAAAAAGAGAACATGTTTAAACAATAACTTATCTGATAAATTTTTTAAAAGATTATTACTAGTTTTTACAAGCTAAAGGAGATGATTAATTGTACAAAATAATATTAGCTGTTTTAGTAATTGGTGTTATATTCTATGCCATCATTAATGACCCTATCAAAAAGAATAATTGAATATTTGATAATTCCCTCCTAAATCACAAAGATATTTGCTAAATTTTCAGGAGCTAAAAACCAGGAAAACGAACATTTTAAGACAAATGCGTCTTATTAAAATATGATGTTATTTTAGAAACTTTTGAAAATTTAGCTTTATTTTGTGGTCCTTATACAATTTTTTAAAAGACTCAGCTATATCTGATTATTTCTGCAATTTAAAAAAAAAAAGAATGAAATTTAGGATTTTAAAAGATAAATGGTTTTAACAGGATTGGTAAACATATTATATTTGGTATAAACCCTAACTACATTATCTGCAACACTTACACAAAGATTGTATTTCATATCTTCATAATTGGTCGAGGTTAAGCTGTTATATGTTACTGAATAGACACTACCTGCACCAACATTCTTCATAGGAAATATTCTGATAGATCGGGCCATATTTTTAAAGTAATTTTGCTTAATTTTTAAGTTAATTGCTCCTGCAGTGAATATGGCCACATATTTACTGGGTACGTTGTTAATGTAATTATTAACTATATGAGCATTTTTCCAGTTCAGCACTCTTATGGCATAGCTTCGGGAATTTATGATTTTATTATTGCGAATGGTAATGTTTGTATGATAAACTTGACCATGATTAGTAACGTATACCCCATTGGTTTTTCTTTGGGAGTATTTGTGAGTACCAATGGCTCTGTTCATCCCGGAAAAATAGTTATTTTCAATTAAAACATTACAGTTAGGAGTTTTATCGTGTGATGACCACACGTTATTGAATCCCCCTGTGGTTTTATCAGGAGTATCCAGATTTATTGCTTCATCATAAGGGTTGGTGTATGATTTAGCCCCTATAAATTTACAATTGCTAATTGTAATCTTATTAGTAGCATCTAATTCAATGAAATGGGCTTTATTAATATTCTTAAATGTTATCCCTTGAATTTGAATATTGCGGTTATGGCCGCATACAATAGCATGGTTGCCCTTTATATATCTCATATCAATAACAGCACTGCCTTTTCCAATAATTTTCACATTTTTAACGCCATTATATTTGGCATAAGCCTTACTTTTTTTGAGCTTACTGGGTGCTACTAATTGGAAAATAGTCATGGAAGCTTTAAATCGGCTGGTTCCAGTTTTGGTACTTTTTTTAATTACAACCCCATCATTCATTACAATGTTTACATTTGATGGAACAGCCACAGTACTGGAAATAGTGTAAGTTCCTTTCTTTAAAACTAATACCCCACCACCTGCTTTTTCAAATTTTTTCATGTAACTAATCAGAGTATAATAATTTTTAGTATACTTATTATATGTGCTGTATCCTAAAATCTTCTTATCACATGGTTTTGAATTGGGAGTTATAGTATAGGTTTTCTTTTGACTGGTAACTGTAACTGTAGATGTTTTCTGATTTTTATCGATCCCATAAGTAGAATTATTAAGATTAACAGAATCATCCGCAGCAAAAATAGGTCCCGCAGTCATCAATAAAATAAATAGAGATAATATTGCTAAAAGAGATAATTTAAGTTTCATCAAATTTATTTTTTGATCTTTCCCTTAATAAATAATACGGATAATAATTTCCATAATTAATAAAAAATTCCAAATCAAAAATAAGAATTTAAAAATCCATTTAGGATTAGATAATTTAGTTAGGTCATCTTAAGATATATTTTCATAGCATTGGCAAATGCGTTATAAACCATAGATATTCTGGCAAAACTTTCATTTAAGCCTTCACATAGGTTGTATTCCATATCATTATAATTAGTAGGGCTGAGTTTATTGTAGGTTACAGAGTAAATTGATCCATTATTAGGGTTTTTTGTGGGAAATACTTGTATTGGTCGGCTCATGTTCTTAAAATAATTATGCTTAATTTTTAGGTTTATTACCCCACTTGCAAGTACGGCCCGATATTTTTTGGATTTTTTACTGATATGTGCGATGTAATTGTTAATAATCTTTGAATTTTTCCAGTTGAGTGCTCTTATTGCATCACTCCTCATGTGAATAATCCGATTATTGTGAATTATTATATATTTATGGTAAATCTGGCCTCTTTTAGTTATATATTTACCATTAATTTTTTTCTGTGAATATTTATGGGTCCCTATAGCTCTATCCAAATGTGCAAATAAATTATTTTCAATTATAATTTTTTTATTAGGTGTCTTATCATAAGTAGACCAGGGATTATGAAATCCATTGGTATTTTTATCGGGTGTGTCTAGATTTATGGCTTCTTTATTGAGTTTAGGTGATGGTTTAGAGTTTATAAAGCAGCATTTGCTGATTTTCATATTATAAGTAGCATCTAACTCTATAAAATGGGATCCATTCAAATTTTTAAAGGTGATGCCTCTGATTTGAATATTTTTATTATGTCCACATACAATGGCCAGGCTATTTTTTACATATCTCAGATTAATAACTGATTTGCCTTTTCCAATAATTTTAACATTCTTAACCCCATTATATTTGGCATAAACCCCGTTCTTTTTTAATTTACTGGGTGCTACTAATTGGAAAATAGCCGTTGAATAACTTAATTTTTTAGTCCCTGTTTTTTTGCCCTTTTTAATTATCACACCATTACGCATTACTAAATTCACATTGGAAGGGATGGCCACTGAACTGCAAATGACATATGTCCCTTTTTTAAGGATTAGTGTTCCTCCTCCTGCTTTTTCGAACTTATTCATATAACTACTCAAAGTGTAGTAATGTTTGGTGTGTTTATTATATGATGGCAAATTAAGGATAGCCTTATCGCAGGGTTTGGTTTTAGGAGATATAGTATATGTCTTTTTTTTCTGAGTAATTTTTATGGTGGATGATTTCAGATCTTTATTAATTCCATAACTTGACCCATTAATATGTTTAGAGTTCCCTGCGAAAGTGGGGGCTGCTGTTAAAAGTACCATTATCAATAATAATAGGCAGATTATTGCTGCTTTTTGCTTCATAAAAATCTATTGATATGTATTATAAAAGTTTAATATAAAATTTTCGTGGAAAAATGAAGGACGTAGAAAATTTATACTATTTGAATTTTACCTGATTGTTTTTGTAATTTGATTCCAAAGATTTTTCTTTGTAGTTAATTAACGCATATTTGTAGTATCTTTTATGGGTAGAATATTTATAGAAATTCACCATAATAGTGCAATATCCGCCAGTTACAATAACTGGTACTTTAACTATTTTATACCTCTTAGAATTATACCAAACTTTCAAATAACATTTTGAAGATGCAGCGGCGCCTTTATTCTTTATTCGAAATTTATATTTATTTCCTGACCTTTTAACACTACTAATATATAGATCAGGTTTGTTAACTGTGATTTGGTTGTTATTATAGTTGGATTCTAGAATTTTTTGATTAAAATTTATTTTTGCATATTTATATTTATTCTTGTGTGTGGAATAAGTGAAGAAAATAACTTTAACTGTGCATGAACCACCAGACGATATAACCGGGACAGATACTATCTTATACTTAGTTGATGAGTACCACATTTTAAGATGACATTTTTTTGAGGCAGAATTGCCTTTATTCTTGATTGTGAAATAATAATTATTTCCTGACCTTTTAACGGAACTAATATACAGATCCACATATTTAGTCAAAGTAGTAGTATTAGATATAAGAGATAGTGTTGAATTGACACATGATGTGCAATTGCCATCAGTGGCCTCCACCCGCAGCAAATGAGAACCCAGAGCCAGAGAAGAAGGTGCATTGTAATTTAATGATGCTGTACCATTCACTGCTTTAGCTGTTCCAATTAAGGAATTATCAAGATAAAATTTAACTGTCACATCAGAATAATTACCTACAGTTGAAATCCTTGCAGTCAATGTAACATTATTGCCTTTAATAATTGAATAATTAGATATAGTTACATTTAATGAGCTTTCAACATTAATATTTTTAGAGATAATTAAAGCACTGGCTGAAGTAGCTGCAGCATACCAGTTATTTTCATAGAAATTATTAAGCAATATATAATTACCTGATTCAAGATTAGTAGTTAAACGAGCTACCCCCTCGCTGTCTGTTATAACCGTATAAGTTTTATTATATTTTCCCGGGCTGAAAAGGGTGATATTTATTGATTCACCTGCTAGGGGCCTACCATAAATATCAGTTAAAGTAATATTGTACTGATTGCTATCAAGAATAACGGCATCCGATATCAAAGTAGTATCCACCCTATTTATGGTTAAAACTCCAGTAGCACTACTTGATCCATATAGACTATCCCCACCATAATCAGCACGAATATTATAGACTCCAGTGAATAAATTAATAGTTAAACCAGCAAATCCATTTTCATCAGTTATTACATAGAAAGTATCGTTAATATTACCCTGCGATATAATCAACTTTATGGTTTCATTTTGAATAACATTGCCATTGTCATCGCGTAATTTCACTACATATGCATTTCCACGCCCATAGAGTTCACTAGTTTCCAGAGATAAAGTGGAATTTATAGAAGAAATAGAAAATCTAGAGATTGCTATGGAAGGGTTGTACCAATCGTTTCCATTAAAACTTATTTTAACATCATAAATACCTTTGGAAAAGTTAATAGAAATTCCTACTCTACCACTTTCATCAGTAACACTTTGATAAATTTTAGATTCATTTCCATAAGATATATTGAAAGTTACTGTTTGGCCAGCAACTCCTTTACCATTAAGATCATATAATGTGGCGTATAAAACATTTCCTTTACCATAAAAGGTTTCATTGTAAGTTATTATTTTAGTAAGGGAAGTTAAAATAGATATAGTGGCATTGGATTGGCACCCTTCAAAATAAGAATTGCCATTATAACTTACATGTATACTGTAGACTCCCACTGTATTATTAATTACAATAGTGGCCAAACCATTCCCATCCGTAATTAAAGTATAATTTTCCAAAGTTCCATTATGGTTTTTTATAGTGAATTTAAGAGTTTGATTAGCAATTAAATAACCATTTACATTGCTTAAAATTACTTTGTATGTATTTCCTTTACCATAGAATACCTCATTATTAACAGTAATCATGGTACTGTTATTTTTCACATTTAAATCCAGAATTTGATTGTCAATCGTTGCCTTGACAATGAAATCCTTGTTCAGATAAGGATTAACAACAGATGAAGCAGAATTATTGATTAATACTCCTTCTAATGGTGAAAGTTGAGTATTAGTTCCATTGAAAAAAACTTTTCGAGAAGGTAAAATTCCATCTAAAACATGAATATTGCCCTGAATGTCTGTGACTTTATTTAAAGATGCAATGACTGTGAGATCATCCATAATCATATCCATTATGACCCAGTTATCAATATAAACATCCCCTAAAAAGCGGTAAACATCAGTATTATCCGGGCCACTACTGGAACCCCACCAATTAAATGACAAATAAGATGTTCCAATCCGATTAAATACATTATTAGCTAAGTATTCACCAGTGTTATTTACAAAAACGGAATAACTAACGGTTAGATTTCCATTATTGAATATGGCGCCACCATATCCTGCATAGTTACCCTCGAAAATACAATGGTCAACTGTTAAATTACCCCCATTGTATATCATCCCATTAGAGTAAAAGTACTCCAGATCTTTGTTAAAATCATTGGCATTATTGATAAAACTGGAATTAGAAATAGTCAGATTATATCCATTATAACTATCACCATTGGATATTATACCCCCATTTGCGCTGTTATTTATAAAAATTGAATTGATTATGCTTTTTGCTCCTTTAACACAAGCCCCGGTATTGTTTATGAATTTACAATTATCAATTATATGATTGTGTTCCCCGTAATTTGAAAAAATTAGTCCCCCACTGTTATTGATAAAATTAGATGCATTGATTACTGCCACAGGATGCGCTTGCGAGGACCATACTGGTAAAAGTAGTGCATATAGGGAGTTATTGATAAAAGTAGAATTAATTAAATTTACAGAACCGTCCCTCCAGTAGACCACCGTATTTTCAAAATTTGTAGATATTCTTGTGAAATATGAATTGATGATATTCAAATTTTTGCCATCCCCACCATAAATAGCATATCCGGTTATATCTGAAAAAACAGAATTATATACATTTAAATCACCATAAGACAAAATTGAACCCCGAGTATTAGCAATTGTACAATTATTAATCACCAACATCCCTGAATTATTAAGAAGATATGCAGCATAACTTATTTCTGGAGCTGACAAAGTGATATCATTCAAATTAAGTTGTCCGTAATCAGCTATTATAAATATATTGTTATTGGTGTGCCTATAAATGGTCACCGGCCCATTGAATGAGGTGAAAGTGAGGTTTTTAGTTATATATAAATTAGAATTAAATGCACCATCATATTCACCAGCAAAAATTCGGATGGTATTACCATTAAGTGCTTTTTTAAGGGCTTGAGATAAGGTTTTATAAGGATTAGCTTCAGATCCATCATCATAGTCGTAACCATCATTAGAGACGTAGATAATATAATCCGTAGAACCTGTACCTACAACTAAGCGAAGCCGCTGGTTGTCTATTATGGCATAAATTAAAGTATCTTCCGTATTATTGATATAATAAGTTGAAAATGATTTATTTTCAAGGTAACCGCCTGAATTTGAAAATAATCCATTATCCGTCTCAAAAATCACATGTCTGGTTGGTAAATATATTCCCGAGGTTAAAGTAAAAACTTTTTCACCATCAGTATATTTATTTAACGAAACCGTGACCTTTGAATCGGTTTTAGATGGTATAAACTCATATTCGGAGTTGAAAGTCATTATTATCCAATAGTTAACATCATATTTTTTCTTATTGGTTCCCCACCAGTTGTAATCTGCATTTATGGTTGAATTGTGACTATACATCGATCCTAAAATACAGGAATAGATTATCGTTAGATTGCTATAGTTAACTGCATTAATGGCAAATTTGCAGTTATCGAATACTGAACCAATTATATACACCTCACTGCAATCTGCATGGATAGCATAGCTAACTTTAGTATTAACAAAAGAAGAGTTGTATATGTGGGTATCGGTATTTTTAAGGTTTAATGTGGATACATTGTCAAAAATTGAATTAAAAATAGTTATGGAATTAGATGTATTATCATAATTTACCCCATCGACTGTATTAGAATAAAAATTAGAATATTTAATAGTTATGTTTCCATTATTCAGTAATGCACTGCCAATATTTGCTAAATTTTCTGTGAATGTGCAGTTATAAATTTCTGCTTCTTTAAAGTTGGATATTGCTCCACCGTAATTTGTACCGTCATTAGAAATGAAAGTAGTATTGTAAACTGTTAAGTGGCCATAATTTAAAATCGCGCCAGATCGTAGGCCAACGTTATTTTTAAAAGTGGAATTAAGGACAGTCAAATCCCCATAATTCGTAAGGGCTCCTGAAGCATAATTATTCTCATCATCACCATTTGTAAAAGTTAAACCATCAATGGTTAAATTACCATTTGATGTGACTTCAAAGAAGTTGTATTTTTTCGCCCCATCCAGTACAACAGGCCCTCCCACGGCCGAGATGATTAATGTTTTATCTATAGTTAATTTAGTGTTATTTAAATTACTGTATGTACCATAGGACATGTAAATAGTGGAACCGTTTATTGATTTAGATATGGCTTGTTTTAAACTTTTATATGGATTTTCAATTGTTCCATTACCGGTTTCATCATTGCCATTTATAGATACATATATTTCAGAGATATTAGTTGATTTAGAATAGTCCTGTTTTGAACTGTTATCATCTGATAATATAGAAGAATTGATATTTACATCATCTTCAGGTAAAATAGTAGAATCATATATATCTTCCCCATAATTTGCAGCACTTATCATCCCGATAGATAGAAATGATAAAGTTAAAATGATAAAAGTGATTATTTTTATTATTTTCGACATTTAAAGCCCCTAAAATTTTTAAAACTCTGATTTTTTTCGATTTTTTAGATATCCCACGAATATAAGTACTAAGAAGAGTAAAACTGCTATGAAAGCAGTTATATTATTTGATTCTGTTTGTTTGGAGTTTTTTTCCTCTTCTATTTCATAGGCTTTTTTTATGCGAGATGATCCTGACGAACCACCACCAGACTTCCCACCAGGATTAGAATTAGATGTTATGGAAGATGCTGCGGCAGTTAAAATACTACCCACAGTCTGTAATTGCTCACTCATGTATTGCACATCAGATTGACCATTACTAAATCCATTAGTTCCATTGGTTGAATTAGACCCAAACCCTGAGCCTGTTCCATCACCATTACCTATACCTGAACCAGTTCCGACACCCAATCCAGACCCCGTACCTATACCAAAACCTATTCCGGAACCAGTTCCAGATCCAGGGTTAGAATTGCCACCATTACCCGAATTATATCCAGATCCAGAGTTAAAATTACCTCCTCCTGAATTTGTTCCATTAGTATTTTCACTGGCAATAACATCCCAAAGAACCCTCTGAATCAACCAATTTCTGAACTCTGTATTATCCGTATTCCATACGGAATCATCCGGACCTTTGTTAGATCCCCACCAGTTACCCATGGCATAAATACTGTTTCTCAGACCAGTAGTGTGGAAAGTTGATTGACTGGGCGCATAATTGTTGACAATGTTGGAATTCGTGATATTAACATTCACCTCATAAAATCCAAATGCACCACCTTGGTAGAGAGCCCGATTACCCTCTATGGTGGAATTGGTAATTGTCATTAAATTTTGAATGTGGCCATAGCTACTGTAACCCCAGTAAGAAACTGCGCCATCATACTGGGCAGAATTGTTACTTATAACTGAATTTAAAATAGTTAAATTGCCTTTTATATAAATAGCCCCACCAGTAGTTGCCAGATTCCGGGTAAAAACAGATCCCATAATAGTACCATTGTTAATGGTTGCTGCTAATGCCCCCCCACGAGTTAGTGCTTCGTTACCAGAAAAACTGGAATTGAATATAAATAAATTCTTAATTTTGCCCAATATAGCGCCACCATTGTTTTGAGCTGTGTTGCTTTTAAATAATGAATTTATAATATACAAATCACTCCCCGGCCCATTCCAATAATCAAAGCCAGAAATAGTTGAATAATTTTTTCCCGAAATAGAAATCGCACCACCATTCAATGCAGAGTTCAGTTCAAAAATAGAGTCATATACATATAATGGCCCACTATTTGAAATGGCCCCACCCAACCCCGCAGGAGTATTCAAATTAGTGTCGTTATATAAAAATACGTCCCCCATAGTAATAGCAGCATTGCACTTGAATAAAGAATTATATACAATCATATAAGACGAGTTTGTCCCGAATACAGCACCACCACTAGAAGCAATATTATTCAAGAAAGAACAATTATAAATAGACAAGTTACCACTATTAAACACCGCTCCTCCAACATAACCCCAATTATTTGAGAAAACTGTGTTCTTTAGAATTGTTTCCCCATAATTAAGTATACATCCACCATCACGAGAAGCCGTACTGTGGTTTAGTGTCGAGTTTTCAATTTTCAACCTGCCGTAATTTAAAAATACTGATCCATTTTCACCGTAGGCATTGGTTAAATTTAACCCCATTATAGTCAAATCACCCATTGATAAAATAGAAAAAATCTGTTTTTTATCGCCATCCAGAACTACTTTACCATATTCATACGGGACAATTGTGAGTGTTTTATTAATAACCAACCCATTTTCATGATATGTTCCATTTAAAAGGTAAATTATCGCCCGATTATATGCTTGAGATATAGCATAAGCAATAGTAGAGTAAGGATTATTTAAAGTACCGTTACCCATAATATCACTTCCCGTTGGAGATACAAAAACATAGTAAGGAGTATTATTAACCACCACATCATATAACGCATATACTGCATTATTAGCCACCCAATAGCCATTATTCGAAATTAAATAATTACCCGCCACCACATTGGATTCAAAGGAGTTACTATCAATAAATACTGCGTATTCACCACCTAAAGCATAATTAGAAATTATGTGATTATCTCTCACCTGATTAAAGGACGCTCCACCATAATAATAAATGCCGGCTTGAATAACAGCCAGATTACTATTAAATCCTGTGCCATTGAGTAATATATTATTCTCTTTAATAGAATCATTAGTACAATTAAAACCAATATAACCAAAAGAACAACTAGAATTAGATAATAATAAATTGCCTTCGACCATATTGGCAATGGCACTTAAAGATTTTATCAAATAAACAGTTAGTCCACGGGCATTTATGGTATTGTTAATTATCTGAGTATTGTTGGTCCAGATAGTGCTGAAACCCATATAATCCAAAGAAGAATCAGTGACCACACCATAACTTGAATTGGAAGCCAGCGCAATGTCATTACACAATACTAATGTGTCTGAAGCCATGGAAACATATACACCTGTTGCAGAATATTTTGAATTTATACTTATACTATTATTTATAATCTGATTAGATTTAGGGCTTCGACCGTACCTATTTTGATAACGATTGGATATGCTGATACCAATTAGTGCATATAACCCATCCATATTAATAATATTATTTTTAATCTGGTTAGAAAAACTATTAAGAGTTATTGAAATAGCAGTTATAGTTGATTCAACTATATTAGAAATATTTATAGTGTTATTTGTTACTGTAACATTAAATGCATCCATCAAAGTTAAAGCAGGATTATTTGTTAAATTAAAAACTATTCCTGTGATATTAGAGTAAGAAGCACCTGTTTTTAGAATAAAACTAGCATTTACTATGCCATTGCCCAGATAAGACGATAAATTCAGAGGAACATTGAAAATTAAACTGCAGTAATGATTTAAAGTGGCAAGCAATAAAGTATCATTACTTTGAACAACCCCACTTAAGAGTTCACCATTTAAACGGCTACTGAAATAGTTCAATATATTTTCATCATCAATAACAAATGAATTACAACTTAGTGTAGTATTATATGATTTATCAAAGATTAACTGTTTAACAGCATTAGTATAAAACGTATTTGAAAGCATGTTAGTTTTGTTAGCATTAGCGGTTAAAAAAACAGCAGCATTACCATTGCCTAATACATCAAAACTTCCCGGGTCAGTTAAGCTTAAATCACCACCAATAGTACGAATAAAATTAGATTTAATAGTCACATTATCAGTTTTATAAGCACTGATACCGTAAACACCACTACCTACACCCCAAAGCGAATTATTAACTAATAAAACATCACGGCTCATGTGCAGCTGAATTAAATAAACCATTCCCCTAGCATTGACAAATATGGTGTTGTTAGTTATATTCAAATCAAATAAAGAGCCAATTAAATTAGCGGTGGAAATACCATAACCATAAGAGCCACTTATAATATTAATTACATTATTTTTTATAGTACTATGAATAATGGAATCCGTGTAAATAGCTTCTGCCAGTTTATTTCCTATTAGAATAATGTTGTTATTAGATATGGTGAAATATTTGGAAAAATCAGAAGCATACATGGAGCCTATAAAATTATAAGAAACCATATTTATTCCATAGATATAGGCCTGGTTTGCATTAATAAATATACTGTTGTTGGTTATATCCACATATTCACACAGCCCATAAGATGAAATACCGGATAATGACCCTGTAAAATTATTATCCGCCAATATAGTTATGTTATTTCTAAGAATAGTTATATTGTTTGCACCTTCAACTAAAATTATGGCGTTTAAATTATTATTATAAAAATTTAAGTCTTGAACTATTGAACCTGCTGCATCAGAATACAGAGTAATTTTTACGTTTTTTAATAAAGAAACCAGACCATTGCTGGTTAATTTCACTTTTTGATCGAAATATAAGTTTTTATTGGTCAGATGGGTTAAAATAATCACTATATCATTTTTAAATGACTTGAATTTAAGATATCCATCTTCATCAAAATAGGCAGAATAATTTGAATCATTGACAACTATACCAGTACTATCCTCAATAACATCGTTAATTATATTATCTGAACTATCATCCCCATAAGGATCAGTTATATCTTTATAAATCCCAAAGGGAGCATTAGTATTTATGCAGTTGCCGGAGATAGTCGTATTGTAAACTGTGCCTTTTAAATATACACCATACAGCAAGCTGGTGATGGTGTTATTGATAATTGAATTGAAATATACCTTTTGATTGGCAATGGATTTAATATAAACTCCATATGATCCAGTTTTTATAATATTTCCCTGAATAGTTGAATTAGAACCAGTTATATTTATAGCAACATCAACATTGGTGTTTATATGGTTGTTTATGACTTGAGAATTATTCCCTGTGACCACTATACCTTCACCATAATTTAGAAGATTTACAATGTTATTTTTTACCAGGATAGAGTTTCCCCTAATAGTGATCCCCACATATGATCCAGTTTTTATATTAACCGTATTGTTTACTACTACTATGTTTTCAAGACCACTGCTTTGAACACCAATACCTATGCCTCCATCGGAGTGATCTGCCGTTATAATATTATCTGAGGCTATTACATTGGAACAGGCAATAAGCAGAGCCATACTAGTCATGTTAATCAAAGTATTTCCTTTGATTGTAGCATTATCCCCCGTTATACCTATACCATTGAACATATGCACTAAGGTATTATTGATAATGGTAGTATTACAATGAGAAGCATAGCTAAATAACATACCAATAACCGCGTCAGATGCGTAGATAGAATAGAGGTAGTTATTGGATATGTAATTGTTATGGCAATCTGGATCTCCACCATAATCTGCGTGTCCATAAGGGTTGTAATAAATTAAATTAGCATTAGTGGCTTGCATGTAATTGTTGGATATATTGTTGTAGTGACATTGACCCATGGGCATGCAGCTACTCCATGTACTAACTAGATTGTTATAAATAATGGTGTTGTGGCTGGAATATCCCATTGGCATAGCAAAAACCTTATAAGCATCCGCAACACGAACCGTATTGTATGAAATAGTATTATAATCAGTATTAGAAAGCCATATCCCATGTAAAGTCACACATTCAATGCCATTCACTTTGAAAATAGTTTTATCATTGATAATTCTAAGTCCAGTTACTGTGGAACCATCACTTCCACTAACTAAATGGATGACACCATTGGTTATCTGGTCATTTTCACCAATCGCTGTTAGAATGAGTTTTCTATCAATGGTAAATGCTTTATCAGAAACATTGCCTATTCTTATTGTATCGCCGGGAATAATGTCTGCAGAAGAAAGGATTTCACCAGTATAAACATTAAAATATTCTCCATAATTACTATCAGTAATATTAATCTCCTTAACACTGCGAGAATCACTCTTTGCATACGAAGTATGCGTAACTAGACTAAAACTACCATTAATTGTATCATTATTAGCATAATTATCTTTTAAAGGCAAATTATCATCGGTTATATTCTCAGCACTTACTGTTGAAACTGATAAAAAAATAACTAAAAACGAAATCATGAGAATATACTTTTTATTAATCAATTAACATCACCTATTCTCTCAAAAACCTGTCATAAACTTACTTATCTGAAATAATTCCTTTTTAAAAAAAAAATAGAAATAAGGAATTTAAGTCAATACTCCTATTTGATGTATCGTATGTTGACTTTATTTTTCCTTATAGTGTTTTTCTTATTGCTAACACTTTTTACAGTGGCAAGGCCGATTTTCTTATTGGAAGTCACCTGGTTTTTATAAAGTGTTGTTTTAGATCCTTTATTATACACACCATAAGCAGTATTCTTATACATTTTATTAGAGGATACTGATGCGTATTTAGAGGTTTTATACAAGTATAAACCAGCATTATTGTATCTTAAAACATTGGACTTTATATTATCTTTGTAGTCAGCACTGAATACTCCGTAAGAGAAGTTGTAAACAGTATTTGACTGGATCAGAGTATATTTTGATCCTTTGGAGTAGATACCATAACCCTTTTTAGTACCAGATATGGTGTTTTTATAGATCTTATTGCTGGATCCGTAATTATAGACACCATATGATTTAACTGATTTTATAGAGTTACTGTAAATACGGGTGCTGCTTGCTTTATTCATTAAACCAGTAGTTCCACCACTTACTGTGTTGTAGGATATCTGTGAACTGGATCCACGATTATCCACACCACAATAATTATTCATCAACGTATTGCGCCCTATCTTAGTAGAAGAGCCAGTATTATAAACTCCTGCTTTGGAAGTGCTTGATATTTTATTATAATTAATATCTGCAGCTTTTCCATAGTTTAAAATACCATATTCTCCACCAGAAATCGTGTTATATACCAAGTCCACATTGAATCCTTTATTAGTGATTCCTACCTTATTATTCACCAGTTTTTGTCCTTTTATAACTACATTGTTTCCGTAGTTGTAAATAGCGCTTCCTTTGTTGGATTGGAACATATTTGCCGTGTTTATCTTGACATTGGATCCATTACCATAGTTAACAATACCATTCACATTACTGGTGAAAGTGTTACCAGCCATAGTTACAGTGTTAGCTTTATTCAAGACACCATTAGTGTAGTTTTTGATATTTAAACCACTTAGACTAACATTATTACCAATTATGGTGAATGCTGTGCCAGTTCCATCACCCACAATATTCACTACACCATTATTTTTAATATTCAATGGTTTAGATACAGTTAAAAACAATTTACTGTAGTTTCCATTAGTGAATATTATATTACAACCAGATACACAGTTATCCATAATATATTGAATCTGAGTATTAGTCATATAGGTGTATATGAACCATTCTGTGCCAGTGTACACTACTTGTTCCAGTGATCCTTCTTTACTAGAGTTTAAATAGTCCCCAATTCCATTGTACTCCGAAGTGATGTTATGTTGACCAATATCTTGATCTACTACCCAGTTTAGTGAAGCAAGTCCATTTACCACATTTGCTGTTCCGATTAACACATTATCTACTAAAAAGTTGACGATTCCTCCACCCACAGGGTTACCACTAGCTGTTTCAGTGACATTACTGGTTAAATTAATACGGTCACCGTATTTTGGAGTGGAGTTAGATATGTTAAGAATTGTAGTTGTGTTAATAGAAGTCACACTAAACATGGTGTTGTTTTCAGATGAAACATAGCTCTCGGTTCCATTATAACGTACATTGATTTCGTAATCACCTTTATCTTCATCTACTATCCAATTTAAAGTAGCTCTACCATTTTGAACATTAGCTTTTCCAATAGAACGAGTTCCAACAAAGAATTCAACTTCACCAACATTCACCGGATTGGTGCTATCTGAATCAACCACATCCGCAGTTAAAATAAGCACATTACCCTGCCTACCAGTAGAATTAGACAAACCAATAGTGGTGGTTGTGTTAAACTGGTATAATTCAATATCTAAAGATACTGTTGATCTGTTGAAAACTGCATTTACAGTCTGGTTTCCATATTGGTTGTGACTGTAAGTTGCATTCATTCCTTGAGCACTTGCATTACCTGAATCTGGCATAATAGTTCCATTAGAAACATTAAAGACAAATTCTTTATCTTCAGAGGGTATTGGTATTTTACTTACGTCGTAATCGTAGGTAGTATTACCATCTGTGGATTTAATAGCCATGTTGATGATTTGACTTAAACCTGGTGCATTATTCGTGGTTAAACTCATTATTATCCATTTATCCAACACAACCGTCGGCACATATGATGCGTAAGGCAATATTGTAGGTTTGCTGTTGTTACCCCACCAGTTGTTATCCAGATAATACAGTCCACTGTACAAGGTCAATGAGTTCAGGACTGCAGAGTTGGACATTGTAGAATTGTAACCTTCAAGAGAACTACCGGAGATTATAAGACCCATTGGGTTATTGAATAAACAACCATCAATTATTATACTATAACTTGACCCAAAGGTAATGGTATTTTTCAAGTTAACAAATGATGAGTTGTATATACTCCAATGGGATCCACCATATGCTCCAAAACCAGTACTGTTATAGAATGTGGTGTTGATTAAGGTTACATAGGGCTCACCAGTTGACACACTGGTGTATATATCATACATGGTGTTGTTGGTAAAATAACAGTTTTTAAATGTGGAATTACTTCCTAAATATACTGCTGCGCCTCGAGAGTGCGTGGTTATGGTATCTCTGATTATGGTATCCATCACAAGTAGTGTTGCATTATTTTGCAGGTTATATGCATTGAATATGGCAGATCCATAATTTGTACATGCATTTGCTACAAAAAGACAGTTGTCAATAACGGCATTTCCAAAGTTAGCCACTGCTCCAGCATTATATGCACCGGTATTGTTGTAGAAATATGTATTTTTAATTGTTAAATTACCACTTCTTTCATTCACAATAGATGTACGGATGTTATTGACAAATGCACAATTTTCAATTAGCATATTACCATAATTTTGAATAATGCCGTCTCCTCCAGTTGGGCCAACAGTGGTCGGTGCTAAAGAATTAGTAATTGTTAAATTGTTCAGTTTAGTTACCCCGAATCCTTGAATTATTCGGAATAACCAGTTTACATTTTCACCATCAAGGAAGGTTTGATTTGTACTTGCACCGGTGATGGTTAAATTCACTGCATTAGGTAATGTTAAATTAAAGATTCCTGGCCCTTTGTAAGTTCCAGCTAAAAGATGGATAAACAAGTTTTGAGTTTTCTCCAATCCTTCTATTAATGCCTTGTTTATGGTTGCATAAGGATTGCTTTCAGTACCATTTCCAGTATCATCACTTCCGGTTGGGGAAATATAAAGATCCAAGTTGTCCAATATTTCTGCTGAAATATTTAAAACAGCACCCTGTACAGTTAAATTATCCGCCTGGGAATAATTACCAGTTATATCGTAGATTCCATTGTCAAAACCTATACAATTTATTTGTGCAAGGCCATTAATCAGTTCAGCTACACCAATATATTTTCCACCCACATAAAATGAGACGTTACCTCCACTTATGATGTTACCTTCACTGTCTCTCAAATATGCTTTTAAAATATTTGATATTATAGTTGAATTGAGTGATTCAAAGGTTAAATTACCAGAACCTATCTTACCCACATCATAGGTTGAGCTGCTAAGATATACATCATTTCCATTAGTTCCAGCCGCATTGTTTGTAAATGAACAGTTATGGAGATTTATATTACTGTTGGCATATATTGCCCCGCCGTAGGTTGTTGCAGAGTTGTTGGCAAAAATAGACCCAGTTATATTTCCATAGGAATAAAAAGCCCCACCATATGTAGCATTATTTCCAATGAATGTGTCATTTATACTAGTTAAACTTTGAGCTAGTACAGCACCACCATATCCTGCAGCGTAATTGTAAAGGTAGGTGTTGTTGATACTTACAAAATTGCCATTGACCTTTACGGCCCCACCAGTTATAGTTGATTCACCAACAGTGCCCAAATTAGTGTTATTAATAAATTCTGAGTTGGTTATGGTTATAGCCTGACTACTAACTGCTGCACCGTTTTTTGCTCCTGAGGAAGATCCAATATTAGTATTGTTTATAAAAGAACTGTTGTCAATGGTACCTTTACGGATGTAGAATGACGCATAATAACTTCCGGTTACTATATTATTTCTAAATATTAAATTTTTAACCGTGTTGTTTACTTCAGCAGCAGAATCCACGTATATTATTGGACTAGATATTGTAGAATAATTATTTTCAAATATACAGTCTTTTATATTCACCGATCCAGTTGTCCTTAGAACAGGACTATAACTAGAAACGTCTGATTTTGCATTTTTTATAGTCAGATTCTCTAAGTTGGCCTGGGTGTACGAGCCAAATTTGAATATCCAGTTAGTTAATTCTCCATCAATTATTGCTTTATCATAATTTTCTCCAATTATACTTAAAACACCTAAATCAGATATGGTTATATTACTATTTCCAGCTCCAGAATAGGTACCATCCATGAGATAAATGGTAGGATATATTGATCTTATAAATCCTTCATTTATGGCTTTATACATGGTTAAGTATGGATTAATTTTTGATCCATCTCCAGTCTCATCATTTCCATTTGGTGAAACATAGAAAGTAACCGGGCTTCGGTCGATATCTACTTCTAAGGTTCCATTCTGGATGTTTGGCTGGTTGTTTCCAAAGATGGAAGATGTTCCGGTTAAGTTGTATAAACCATTATCCATCAACTTGGTGAATTTTAAGGTTGCAGTACCATTAATGATATTTGCATTACCAAGTTGTGTTTCATTGGCATAGAAATAGATTTGATAACCATATATGGGGTTGCCCATATCATCAGTTACTGTTGCAGTTACGGTAGCTGTAGGTTTGTTAACATATAAGTCTGCAAAGGTTATATATGCATTAACATAACCACCGGCGTAAATGTATCTGCCCGTAGCTGCTGAACAGTTTATCATGGTATTATTTGCAAGATAGTTATCTCCCCATGATAGGTAAACCGCTCCGCCCTGACTATTAGAACCTGTCAAAGTACTATTAATAATTGTGTTATTTATTAATGATCCATATCCAATGTATATGGAGCCACCATAACTCCAACCGCCTTTAGCATAATTATTCTCAAATCGAGAATTAGATACATTGCTGAGACGGGTGGAAATTCCATTGATATATAATGCTCCACCAGAATCTGTAGCGTAGTTGTTTGTGAAATTGGAATTATTGATATTAAATAAAGTAGAACTGGAATATATCACTCCACCATAACTTCCTGCAGAGTTGTTATTGAATCTAGAATTTGAAATTGTTATATTACCTGCAGAGCTTCTTATAACTCCACCATTGGATGTTGCATAATTGTTTTCAAATATACAATCAGTAATATTTAAAATTCCTGCATTGGTTATTGACCCACCATTGGTTGACTTACCATTGATAATGGTCAGGTTTATTAAATTAACTATGGAATCTGCCTTTATATCAAATATGTAATCAATACTTTCACCGTCAATAAACGTTTTGTTATAACCTGCCCCAATTATGGTTAAGATCCCGCCTTGACTCGTGTGGGCTTTATTTATTTCGACTTGCGTATTTCCTGTGCCTTTGAATATACCTTCGCCCAAGTATATCGTGGCATTGGTTGATGCATTGGCATCAGAAACTCCCTTCCCTATAGTGGCGTAAGGGCTATCTGCACTTGCGCCGGTATTGGAGGTATCATTTCCTGTTGTTGATACATAGATATCTTTAGTGCTGGGTGCGGACCCATTGCCCAGATCTTCAGCACTTACCATGTTCAAAGAAAGAAAAAACAGGAAGATGAATGTAATTAGTATAGCTTTATTAATCTTCACTATTTACCGCCTCTTTTTTTCATTTGACATTTAAGTTTTAATATTATACCTTCATTTTTTTGTAAGAAATCTTCATTACAATTTAGAATATTACATAAAGCAAGTATATAATAATTTCCATTTTACTTTAATTATTATCAATTTTACTTGAATAAAAAATCGTCATTAAAAGTAAAATGGAATAAGAACATTTAAAATAAAAATTAGATTCTTAAAATAGTTAAAAATCAAATTAAAGTATTATTAACAATTAAATTATAATTAAAATAAAGTATTAAAGAGATTCCTCAAAAAAGAGCATTTTATAAACAGATGAAATTATTAATTTACTTAAATTTAAAGAAATGAGCTTATTTTACTAACTACATATACTCCATCTCAAGTAAAATACTATGATTTTAAAGATTTATCCTGACAAAAATAAATTATGCAAAAATTTTTCTTTGAATAATTAAAATGGAATTTTTTTGTAAAATTAAAATTGTAATTAGGGTAGAACAGTATCATGTTTTCTTAAATTTTTTTACAGACGTTGCAATTATCCCCCCAATAAATCCCCAAAGCATTGGAATAAAAATAAAAGGTCCCAAAATCGCAGAAAATAGCATCATATTAGAAAATAAATCATTTTTTATGCCCAGGGGAAGAATTTGATTAAAATTCAATCCAAAAACTATAGAAAAAAGAATTATTCCTGCAAAGATTCCCATTAATATTGCAGATAAACCACCCCATTTATAACTGGTTTTATATATGTAAGATGTATAAAATCCACCTATTAAAACAGATATCGCTATTAAAAATGGGGAATAAAAAACGAATTTTCCAAATAAAAATAATATAACTCCAGTTATCAAAGCTATCAGTAACCCCCTTGCTATAGCCATCCCTAGAGAGGTTTTTGCCTTATACTTAGATATTAATTGAGGTTTATATTCTAATTCACCACCACATTCACATGTTAAAAAATCGTAAACTGATTCCCCTTCTTTTAATTTATAAAAACCATTACAGTTTTTACAAATTAAGCATGTCATTCAATCCCCCCAACAATAATAATAATTAGTATATATAGTATATATTTTTCTTTTATGTGATTTAATAATTTTCCATTTTAATAGAATGAAGAAAATTATGCTAAAAAATGGAAAATTTAGTAGTAAAAATATCCAAGTTCGTTAAATCTAGCTTACTACACCATATGGTAAGCTTATTGGTAGTTTTCTTATAATTTTTGATATTAGCTGGGAAGAATAAAATAATTTTAAATCGTTATATCCATGATAAATGGCTAAAAAATTAACCTTAAGCTATTATGATAAAATTAATTAATATACTCAACATACTATTATTAAATAAATTAAGGATTATTGGGAAGTATTAAATTGTTCAATATAGCAAAAACAAAAGAATATCTTTGGGAAATCTGTAAAAGCGATGAAATAGTTGATAATGAATTTTTAAAAAATAAAATGTTGACTTATTGGTATAGAAATGGCATTGCGATATACCTCGATGCCAAAAATATTAAATCACTAAGAAACGCTATAAATGAAGTTAGAAAAGATGAAACTGTCAAATTTAATTTTTTAGAAAAGCATGTTGAAGATAAACTAAAGGATATTATATCCAATTGCCATAAACTTCCTTTGAATGAAAGATCAAATCTTATTGATAATGAATTAGAGTTATTCCGTTCGGAACTTAAAAAAGAAATCAATGAATGGGTATTCTGGATACCAATTGACAATCTTAATCTGTTAACTGATAATCCGTTTTCTGTAGGAAATGTAAAGTTTTTCAGGCTAGATCATACCAAAGCAGAAGAAATTACTGAGAAAATAAAAATTTCGAATACAAACGATGAAAGATTTAAAACCCATATAAACAATCATTACATTAATCCAAATATTGATAAAATCTTTGCTGAAGTTAAAGTTAGAGGAGTAAAAAAATATGCTCGTGAAAATGGAATGAATCAAATTAGAATGGCAATTAATGTTTTAAGATTGTATGCCCATTCAAATCAGAATTTTGGTATACGGGGGGAAATAACCCCTCGTTTTTACAGAAAATCATTTGAATTCACAGCAGATTATGAGAAAAAAGTTTTTCCAAATGAATTAATTGGTTCTGTGAAAGAATTTTTGTTAAATGACAATTTAATAGAATTCATGAAAAATAATGGATTTGATAGACTAGATCTAATGTTAAAAACTCGAAAACCTACTTTCTTTGAAACAAGAATTCTAACTGCAATATATTGGTTTGGAGAAGCTATGGGAACTGAAATTTTTGAAAAAGAAATCTATGAACAAAAGAAGAAACATCACGAAAACTTAGAATATTTCAAAATTGGGGAAAAATATATCAAATTATCTACTGCTCTCGAATCCATATTAACATTTGAACAATATGAACCCATCAAACTAAACATTGCTGAAAGAACTGCTTTCATTATTGGTAAAAATTATCGGCAACGCAAAATTATTATTAATATATTAAAAGAGCTATATGATGTTAGAAGCAATATAACTCATAATGGATATGTTTTTGTTTCAAAAAGTGATCTTCAAGAATTAATTTATGTTTTTAGAAATGTAATCATTGCTCTTTTAGAATTAGATAAGAAATATAAATTTAAAAGTAAAGAAAGTATAACAGACTTTTTTGATAGATTGAAATTAAAATGCACTTCAGATTGGTAATAGTAAATTAAAGAATAAAACATTATTGTTTATTATTTTCATTTATTTTATTAAGAATATCTTGATATTTAGGAAAAATTCTTTTTTTCATCGTTTGAACTCAATCTAATACATTCAAAGTCATTTTTAAGACATCAAGTATAGATTCTTTTTCCCTTAATATTTAAGTGAATACAATGAAATTAATAATATCATGGCTATTCTTTTATTACTCAATGACATTAAATATATTATATTTAGTTTTATAAATATTAACTGATTTTAGTCACCTGCTTTTTAATATTTATTAAACATCAATTAATTCCCTGACTGTTTGTTTAAACTCATCTACGAGTTTATAATTCTCTTTTTCCCAAGAATTTGGCCTTTCATAAGATATTATTTGTCTCAAATAATCTCTTTCTGCAATTCCAATCTCCCGGGACATGGTAGTTAAAATCAATCCTGCTTTGCCCACATTAATGGCTTCACCATCTCTAATTAACTTCTCTTTTATCATTTCTCTTGTAACTACTTTATTTTTAATACATAAAGGAATAAGAATATTTTTGATTCTAAGAGGCGTCGGACGTTTATCTAAGAAATAATTCTTTAGTAATGACTTCAAATCATCAAGTTCATAATCACCTGGAACATCTGACATCTTAATCTTCCGTGATGATTTATTTCTTCTTTCTTCATCAACTTCTTCAGGGATTATCATTGTTCTAGCAATTAATTTATCGCCGCTGTTTGTTTCAATGTGTTTGAAGATTAAAGCATTGATGCTAACCCCGTAATTTGTGGATAACCATCCAATCATTCTTTCAAGTGGTTCATCTATTGAAAATCCGACAAGAAGAATTCTCTGGGATTCATTGATGTTTATATTTTCCAGATCAACATCCTCAAAATTTTCATTCAAATGATCTTCTATGCTTTCTCCAGTATATTTCAAGCATATATTATTTATTTCGTCTAAATCCCATGTTGAAACATCTGATACGTAATCAATCGCTTGAGCTAACACATCCCTAGGCAATCTTCCTCTTTTTAATTCGATTATTACTAAATTACCAGATTTATCTATAGCTAAAAAATCCAATGGTCCCGATCTTGTCATTGTTTGTTCTCCAATGATTAATAGATCCTGGCCCAATACTATGGGGTATTTTTTTATCCATTCTTCAAAATCTTTTTCCATATCTCCCGAAGATTCCATACTTGTATCAATTGGATTTAATTTGCCATCAATTATTTCCCAGACCCCTATCTCAGTTGCCATTGAACTCCCCCAAATTTCATAAATATATATTAACATTTAATTCTGAATTAATAAATATTTTGGAATAAACTTGAATTGAAAAGGTGATTTAATGAGTTATGCAAGAAGTGGCTATGGTGTGTTTAAGAAAAAAACGGTTAAAGTTGAGATTCCTGGAAATTTAACCTCAGAAAATAATGTGATAATTATAGATTATATGGATTTTCAGATTTTGAAAATTCTATTTAGGGGAATTAGAAAGAAGGAAGAACTCACAGAAGAATTGTGGAATATTGTTCAGAATAATGATTCAAATGTTCCTTTCTATGATTTACTTAAAAAACATGACTTAAAATTAAGGTATGATGGTGATGAATTTGTTTTAGCACGAAAATAATCCACATCACATCTCAATTATTTTAGAAATATCACAATTTGTATCATTGTCAGTGAAAGATCCATAGGCACAAATACCAATTAATAAACCAATTGATGTCAATTTTGATCCATGAAACTCATTAGATAAATCTTTAATTCTTTTTCCAATTTCTGAAGAAGAAAAGTCATTAGATTTCCATATTCTCAAATTTTTCTTTCTTCCTAAATAATCAACATATCCCGTAGTTGGAGAAATTAAATTACCCTCAGTTAAAATTATACAGGATGCCGAATTAAGATGGTAAAAATCCATTTTATTCCAAGAATTTATAGGCAATAATGGAGAAAGGTTTTTTATTAGATATTCATTCCACCAGGTGCTTGCTTCCTCAGGTGGGATTTCAGGTATTTCTATAGTTTTTGATATATACATTAAAAAAGCCATAACAGATAATATTTTAAGATGTTTTGTCGAAAGATTAGGGAGCGCGTTTACAGCCATATTACACGTGATTGACTTGAATGTTTCTGATTCTTGCTGTATTCTAAAAGAAATCACTTGAGCCAATAATTTATGTTTTTCATAAGAAGAAGTTCTAGCAGCAGTTAATATTGCATTTTGGAGAATAATAGCAAAATCAGGATTATTCAAAGTTTTTTGGACTGCATCCAAAGTTTCAAATTTTTCTTCAAATTGTTTTTCAAGGTTCTGGAGGCGATTTCCTAATTCAACAAGAAAATCAAGAGTATTTATCTTCGCTTGTTCTTGTACTTGTGGCTGATGATTTTTATAATATTTATTGATCCATTTCTCTGCATAGTTACAAGATTTTTTAAAAATTTCTTGCCCAACTCCTGAAGCAATCCCTCCTAAAACCCCTATTGTCAGCGGATCATCAATCATATATTACCTCCTTAAACATGAAAATTGTAGTATCTTTTTATGAAGTTCTTAATAAATGAATTTAAAGTATACCTTCACTTTTATTAAACTGTTATTCTACAAGTTTTTTGAAATCAATGTCATCCCAAAGATTTTTAAAATCTTTGTCTTTTTTCGCATTTTCTTTATTTTTAGGATCTAATTCAATTGATTTCACTAAATTTTCAATAGAAAGTTCTTTATTTTGTATAATGGCGAATAAACAAGCCTTATTAAACCATGCACTAGCTAAATTTGGATTTAATTCAATTGCCTTAATTAAAAATTTATCTGCCTCTTCAAATCTCCTTGTTTTGATAAATAGGCTGCCTTTGTAAGAATATGCTGCAGCAAAATCTGGGTTTAATTCAATAGTTTTATTAATAGATTTAAATGATTCTTCTAAATTATCTATTTCATTAAAAGCAGCACTTCTATAGAACCATGTTGCAGATATAGTTGAATTTATATTCAGTGATTTATCAAGTACATTAATGGCTTTTTTAAACTGATTAATCATAATTAAAGCGATACCTTTATCAGTCAATGCCTCATATGAATTTGAATTTAGTGTTATAACTTTGTTATAACATTCAATAGCTTCACTATAAAGTTCTGATTTATGAAATACTAGTCCTTTATTTAACCATGCTCTTTCAAAGTCAGGGTTGAGTTTAATAGCTTTATTAAAACAAGTTAAAGATTCATCATAACTTCCTTTTTCAGTAAATAGATTGCCTTTGTGATACCAAAATATAGCATTACCTGGTTCTAATTGTATAGCTTTATCATAAGATTCAAATGCTTTTTCAAATTCATTAAGTTCACTTAAAGCAAGACCTTTATTAGACCATACTACAGCACAATTAGGGTTAATTTCTATCGCTTTATCATAAAATTCAAGTGCTTCTTCAAGTCTATTAATATTAGCAAATAAAAGACCTTTATTGGACAATGCTTGATATAAATTGGGATTTTATTTTAATGCTTCATTATAACACACAATAGCCGCATCTGACTCATTTAATAAAGTAAGAGCTAATCCCTTATTACTATATACATCTGCTGTAGGACTTACGTCCATTGCCATATTAAAACATTTCAAAGCAGCAAGAGGTTTAGATAAATTTAAAAGTACAAGGCCTTTGTTAACCAAAGCACCAACATGATCTGGTTTAAGTTTTATTGCTTTATTATAAGCATTTAATGCTTTATCCATTTGTTTTAAGTTATAAAATAAGTTTCCTCTTTGCCAAAACTCTTCTGGATCATCTTTAATTTTAATTTTTTCCTTTTCTTTTTTTATGTCATTCTTTATAGCAAATATGGCTTCATTAACAAGTTCTGAATCATTTTTAAACTCACATTGTTGAAATTTTGCTAATTTACCTATTTCAGATAAGGATACTCTGGAATGTTTAAGTGAAATAATCCTTTTGTTCAGTTCTAAAGCTCTTTTACATTCATTTTTAACTTCATCTGATTCAATTGTTAGTGATGTTATAATAACAATAAAAAAAACAGATTTCTCCAATGCATCATCTATTTCTTTTCTCCAATCATTTCCACTTGAAAGATTTACATGAGCTACAAACACATTGAATTTATGAATTTTTGATTTTTCTAAGGCATGTTTTAAATGTTCTGCATAGTCTTTCCCTGAATCAGTTTCATAGCTTATAAAAACATCATATGCCATTCAAATCCCCTTGAATATAATTTATTCAGCAAATTTATCTCTTAATGTATTCTTTAATGCTTTTTCTAATTTTTCAGCTCCCATTATTGAATCTTCATAAACAAGACATCGATAATGTTTTAAATCAAAAGGCACGTCATCTAAATTCTGCGTAATTAAAATAACTTCTTTACTCATTGCATGTGCAAGCCCCAATTCATAAAAAACATTTGGATTTCTCCCAGTGAGTTCAGCAACTAAAATTCTAGCTTTTTTGATATATTTCCATATATCTTCTATTATTGGTCCTGTTCCAAAAATTTCATCTGCTCTTCTGCAATTTAATTTAAATTCATTACCTTCAACTACTTTTTTTATTATATTTTCATATATTGAATCGAATTTATCATCAAATGGCATCAAAACAAAACAAAGTTTTTCATCAACTTCTAATTCATTATTTTCTAGTTCAAATATTTCTTGTGGTGGGGGAGATTCAATTGATGGATTTTCTTTATATTGAATTATATTATCAATTTTATAAGAATCATATCCTAAATTAACCAATGATTCTTTAACTTTGCTAAGGTCCATCTCTTGATTATTCCAATCAATAAAATCAGTGATTATCTTTCCTACTAAGTCCAGAAACTGTTCATCACTCAACTCCCTTAACTGTTCCAAGAAAATACCTAAAGCGCCAGTAGCATAACCTGTAAATCCTGGGATTAACATAGCAACATTACTAAGGCGCATTACATGGCTTTCACATCTTTCCCACAATTGATCTAAATTATTTTCAATACATAAATGATCAAAACGTTGAGTAATTAAATATTTTGCAATTCCTAGTCTCAATAAATTGGCATATAAGGGTTTTATTTCAGGATTAATATCAATGTTCATAATACTCAGCTCTATGATTAATAATAATAGTTGAAGTTATTATATAAAATTTCGCTTTAATAAGATAACAGTTTGATGATATGATAAATCAGAACAGAACTCAGAGATAAAGTTAAATAATGATAATGCAAAAGGATACTTTAAGATGTGATTAAATCAATTATTTTTATAATAAATCTTTAAATAAATAGGAAATAGTTGAGGGAAAACCTTTAAGATTTTTATAATTTAGGGGAGCTTGAATAAATGGGTCGAATTCAAGATGACACCCCCGAAAGACCAACCCTTCAAAAAAACTTGAATATAAATTTATGGATTTCAATAATAACATAAAATTTATAAATAAAGTAATAATATTATGATTTATGAAATCATTATTACAATTCAAGGAATGGTTAAAAGAAGTTAATCACAAGTGTAAAGACCCCGACTTAGACTACTTTATAGACATTATCGAGATATATGAAGAAGAAAATAAACAAGTAAAATAATATAACACAATAATTAAAGAGATGTTGCTCCAAAAATACCAATATAATACTGAATTAAACCAATAGCTCCTTAAAATTACAAAGAGTGGCTCACTCTTATTATTTTCTTGATAGCAACAGTTGATATACTCCTACAATACTAATTTAACTAATAATTGAATTAATCTAACCTATATCTTCTGTATCATTTACAGCAATCTTGCCTTAAGAATATGCTGTAAAAACCCATCTTCATAATAGTATCCTTGGGTGATACCCTGAAACCCAAAGACGACGCTGCCAAATGTTATAAAGAAATCCGTGATAATGTGATCACCACCCAGTGGAATGATAATAGTCCGGACTACCATGAAGACGGTAAAATTGATTATATGTCCTGATTAAAATCTTTTTTTCTTTTTTATTCAAAAAAAGAATATTCAGCCGCATATTTCATTAAAAGAGATGCACATGCCTTTACTTTATCATAATCCATTGTTGCCCTTTGATTTAATATAAAATCAGTCAATGTATCATAATAAGTGAAATCATAGTTCAGAGGATCCCTTTTTATATCAACCTTCTTATTTATGAAAGTCACCACAGGCCTGACGCGAATTCGTGATATATTATGAGCAGATATATATTTGGATAGTCTTGTTGCATTATACCTGGACTGTCTGCAGGGATTACTATGTAATGGCCTTAATGATCCTTTTTTAATAATTTGTAAGTCATCTCCAGTTAGTTGGAACCTACCCAGATAATTCTTGGTCTCTATTGCAAAAACACCAGTAGGTCCCACAACTATATGGTCAATATTTCCTTTGATATTAGGTAATGTTACATCATTAAAAACAAAGAATCTTTGTGGGAGAGTGTTTAGATATCTTGCCACTTTTCTTTCGCCCCTCACCCCTTTCTTCCAGATTTTTCTTTTTTTAGATGCCTTAATAAATAATAACCCACCAGCTCCCACTAATCCCAGCGCAATATATTCCCCGGTTATAAATAATATGAATAATCCAATTAAAGCAATTATAACTCCAGCTAACATGGCTATGGCAAAATTTATTACCCTCCTCTCAGCGTAGTATTGGTGGTTTTTTACAAGTTTCCTTTTAGATTTGTAGGATCTCTTTGCACGAGGAGTAGGTTTAAGGTTCTCACCACATTCTGAACATTTAAATTCATGAATATCTCTATTTCCAAGCCTGTACTTGGCACCACAATTTTTGCAAATTATATTTTTCATTTACTCAAAAGCTCCCATATTATTATTTATAATTAAAATTAATCTTTTTTCTTATTTCATGAGGATTAATGAAGTCCCAGTATCCATTAAACCCCCTATTTAAACCATTGCTTCAAGTATATTATGATTAAGATAGAGAGCATTTGGAAATAATTAAAATGAAAAAATTAAAAATTAATATTAAACTAAGAGATGGAAAAATAGTTGTTAAGGGAAATAGTAAACCCCATGTAGATTTAGTTCCTCATTATTGAAGTCAAAATTAACCAAATTTTTATTTAAAAATTACGAATAAATTACTTTTTTAAAAAATTGAGAAAGTGGTGTAAATCTATAATACAGCTATATGTCTTGATCTAAATTTACTAGTTTTGGCTTATATTGAATTTGGGAAAAATGATATATTTTTGATGAAAATATGTATATTCGTTATATGCAGATTTAACGAAGTTAACTGTATTATTTATTCCACTCAATATGGCATATTTTATAGAGGATATATATAATGAAAGGAGTTGCAGTTAGACTGATATCATTGTCAATTTCACCATCCATCTCCATAATCCGTTTAGTATTTTTTTCAAAAAGATTATACCCATGATTAGTGTTTCTTATATATCTTAAGTCATCAGGAGATAATTTAGCTGAATTCAAATCATTAACAATCTTTTTTAAAATATTCGTGAAGAAAGCACCTGCGTTATCCGGAATTTTTTCTATTATTGGCATAATCTCCCTTTTAATAAAATCCACATCAAACATGTTTTTAAAAAAAGAAGCGTCATTCTGGCTATTATTTGAAAGAGCTATTATATTAGCAATTTTATCAGCAAAATTAAAAAAGAAAACTTTAGCCATATAAGGCAATTCATTAATAGTTGCTAATTGTGCATCAAAAATAGCTCTATTTAAAGTTAAAACTAACTGTTCTCTCTTTAAAAAATCATCTATAGAAATTATTTTTTCCATGCAATCATTAATTAATTCTATAAACCATTCATAATACTTTAATTGTTCCAGAGGGAATATATAATCAGGATCCGCAGAATTTTTAGGGCCTCGACCACTATCAAAAGTCCATTGATCGTCAAAGATGTGATGCATATCCCATAAAATTTTTGTATAACAAGTATTCTCTTCAGTCATTTGTGAATGAGTAATTGCAGTATCAGGTATATACAAAAATATTAATCCGAAAATTTTACAGTGCACAGTCAGTATAAGTGGATAAATCCCATAATCTATAATATTAAATGCATTATAAGGGAAATGATAACTATCAAACCCTGAATTTTCTTGCGAAGAAAATAAATTGGGATTTTTATCCAAAAAACCTGATTGATGAGCAAGAGTTCTTTGACCATGCCAAATTTCATCTTGCCATTTTTGATCAATTTCTATTGCCCATATTTGACCTGAAGGATATCTGGAGAAAAACAATGGCCAGATATGATGTAGCATTATACGACCACTTTGATTGATATTCCCAATATGGTCCAAAACATCTCTAATGTAATACAAAAATAATTTTTCATTGTCTTGACATTTTATATCGATTTTTTCCAGTAGATAACTAGCTTCATGTTTTAAGCTACTCTCATCGTAAGTATGCTGATTAAAGTAAAATTTTTCATCAAGAATTCTTTGAATTTCGTTATTGTCATCTTCCAAATCTTTGAATTGGAGTTTAAATAATAAATTCAACATATAATTTCACCAAAATTTTCATGAAGAAATTATTTAGTGATTTCACTTTGAATTTGGTTGAATTCATCATCACTCAATACGGGGATAATTCCCTCAAGTGAAATCTCTTCAGTTGTATTAGCAAACACCATACCCCTAGTTCTTTCAGTCCAAACGGGCTCTTTTAGTTCGTAAACTCTTAATAACCAGACATATGCTTTGCTGGAATTTAGATATGATCGGACATGTTCATTTGTCCATATATGGTATTTATTTAATCCACCTATACGGTTAGCTGGTTTTTCTAGTACATCTTCTACTTTAGCATAGTATTTAACCAGTGTTTTAGAATCATTCTTTTGAGGATGGGCATTTTCTTGGACAAATAATTTGTATTTATCCTGAAAGCTTTCTAAGAAGTTTTCATTATTCAAATAGCTGACTGTGGGAAATAAAAGAAAGTCTTCCACAATGGTTTTATAATTTCTTATTAGAATAGATTGCTGGCCTTGGCCTAGAGCTTCTAAGGTTGCATTCCATTCATTTAAGCATTTGGTTATTTTCATGTTTTAACTCCATGAATAAAAAAATTCATGAATTTTCGCATTCTTCATGAAGTTTACTTATAAAGTCCGCAGGATACTTATTATGTTCCTTGATTCTGGGATTAACACCTTCAAATATCTTTTGTGCAAATCCTTTTAGCTTTCGAGCTTCTTTATCCTTCCATCGTGGGTTTCTAATTACTATTCCATATATTAACTCAGGATCTATATTTTGTCCATCATCAGACAATTTTTTTAGGATGTCTTTGGATCTTTCGACATCCTCATTATTTGAAAGTATAACATAATTACTTCCTCTAGCGAGTTTATCCGTTAAAATGTCTAATGCTTTATATACTACACAATCTATCATAAAAACACCTCTTTTTAATTAACTTATTAACAAAACATCTTTTGTAATAATCCTTTTTTGAACTCTTTATTATTTACAATATTTTTTACCATACAATCTAACTTTAAATCAATATTTGAAAGTAAATTAACTATTTTTGACTGTTCTTCAATTGAAGGAATTTTTAATTTTAATTTCATCATTTGTTTTTTGGATAAATTAAACCGAGTACTTCCTTGAGCTAATTTTTTAATTTCATTGCGAATTAAAGGACTTCTTAAGTAAAAACTCATGAATTCTGGAAGAATATTATCAAAAGAATTTAATCTGAAGCCAAAGCAAAAACTATTTAGATAACAATCTTCAATTTTATCGAGAAGAACTGAAGCCATTCCAGCTTCTTCAGGAGTTTCAGATGATGTTGTAAAGAATATATCCCCATATTTCACAGTATTCTGTTTTTCAAAGTTTTTTACATCAACACGTTCTAATCTGTCTAAATCAATTTTATTTTTGTCAAAAATAGATTTATATGTAATAAATGGGCTTCCTTTTCCAAAATCTTCTTTAGTTTTTCCAGACAATCCCGTATAAGTAGAACCTATATCTCCCAATAATTTTTCTTCCCAATCAAGATATTCTTCCCCATTTTTATCTTTAAATCTTAATTCTTGAGAGAAAATCTTCTGCATCATTCCTTTTTTATATGTTTCCCAAAGTTCCTGTTTTCTCTCTAGTTTTTCTATTTTTTCATCTACATTTGATAGAAAGGAAGCTATTTTTTCTTGTTCTTGTAAAGACGGTACCCCCACATTTATTTGAGATAAGTTACTACCAGAAATCAGCGCTCTGGTGGTGATAGAACTATGTTTGATGATTTTTTGTCGATTTGAATGACTTCTGAAATAATAAGCATAAAATAAAGAATTAATATTATCTTTATCAGGCCTTGCCCTTAGTATAAACCCACTAAAAACACATTTAATTTTCATACCCCTATACGAACTAGTAAGTCCAATTTCCTCAGAAGTTTCGGAAGTTCTAGTAAAAAATAGGTCATTGAACTTTACACTATAACGCTCTATTTCCTTGTCATTTAGCTCCACTAACCCCTTGATTGTCGTTTCATCATTTAAAACGTTTTGATTTACATCCATATAGTTCAAAATTTGAATTCCTTTTCCAAAAAACTCTTTTTCCTTATTCAAACCATTTTTAATTGAATAAATGTCTTTAACTTTTTTCTCGTCCCATTCCCCTCTAAATTCTGGAAATCTCAACTCAGGCACATTCACAAGAATCATCTCCGGAATATAGGGGCCTTAATGCCCAGTTCATTGCAATATTTTTCAATCTCAGCATCGACTTCTATGATTTCATCCTCAATCTTTTCCAACTCAAGAACTAGTGCATCCAAATCAACTGGTTCTTCTTCTTCAAAAGTATCCACATAGCGAGGAATATTCAAATTATAATCATTGTCCTTAATTTCTTCCAGGGTGGCTGCATGGGCAAATTTATCCATATTCTCCCTTTTTTGGTAGGAATCTATAATCCGATCAATATCCTCAGTTCGTAATTTATTCTGGTTTTTAACCTTTTCAAAGTATTTAGATGCATCAATAAAGAATACATCAGCATCATCTTCCCTGCACTTCTTAAATACTAAAATAGTAGTCGGAATACTTGTCCCATAAAATATATTGGCAGGTAATCCAATCACTGCATCCAGATAATTCTTCTCAGCAATCAAATACTTTCTAATTACACCTTCAGCGGCTCCTCTAAAAAGTACTCCATGTGGTAAAACGACTGCCATAGTTCCATTTTCTTCCAGATGATAGACCATGTGTTGGACAAAGGCAAAGTCTGCTTTGGATTTAGGGGCTAGCTTTCCGTAAACACTGAATCGTTCGTCATCTAAAAAATGTTTGTCTGATGACCATTTTGCTGAAAAAGGCGGATTGGCCACTATGGCCTCAAATTTCATTCCTAAATGCCTTGGATTTTCTAAAGAGTCTCCTTGTTGTATATCAAAATCTTCATATTTTACATCGTGGAGAATCATATTCATCCGGGCCAAGTTGTAAGTCGTTTGATTCAATTCTTGTCCATAAAAGTCTGACACTTTTGATTCACGGGACACACGTAATAGTAATGATCCAGAACCACAAGTAGGGTCATAAACGTTTTTAAGCTGCTTTTTGCCAATAGTAACTATCTTAGCTAATATTTTAGAGACTTGTTGTGGAGTATAAAATTCCCCTGCTTTCTTACCCGCACTGGAGGCAAATTTACTTATTAAATATTCATATGCATCCCCTAATACGTCTTGTTCATGATCTTCCAGTTTAAAATCGATTTGTGATAAATGAAGTAATATTCTGGATATTAATGCGTTTTTATCATCAGTACTTCTCCCTAGCTTGGATGATGTTAAATCTACATCTTCGAATAGGTTTACAAAGTCTTCTTCACTTTCGTGGCCTGAAGCAGAGTCACCTATCTTTTTCAATGCTTTTTCTAGGGTATCTAATAAAAATTGACCATTCTTTGCTTTGATTACTAAATTTTGGAAAAGACACTGTGGTTCTAAGAAATATCCTAAATTTTCTATACCTTCTTCTTCAATGGCTTTTTTAAATTCTTCTTTTTCATATGCTTCTGTAAAAGTTAAGTTATTTGCTTCTAATTCTTTATTCATATGAATTTCTATCTTTTCCGAGAGGTATTTGTAGAAAATGAATCCCAATATATAGTTTTTAAACTCGTTGGCATCCATATTTCCTCTAAGTTCATCTGCTATGGCCCATAATTTACTTTCCAGTTTGTTTTGATAATCCGACATAAATATCACCCTAAAGATTTGATAAAATATTTTCAGTTAAAATCGCTTCCAATTCAATAATCCTCTTTTTAAGCTCTTTTTTTCTGGATAATAAAGAAAAGAGTTTAGCATATTTGTGCTGTATTTTCAAGTCAATCTGTTTTAGTTTAACTTGATTCAAAGAGCTCAATTTGATAATAGGCAATGCTCCCCCTTCTACTCTACGTTGAAGTTGATTTCGAATATTTTGACTATTAAGAATATACGATAAATACTCTGGATCGAAGTTATCCATGCTTCGTATTATTGCAAAATTTTGAGGAACTACAATATTTCCTAAGTCAAAATTGACAAATGCTGCATTATATGGGGGACTCAATTTGATAATTATATCCCCTTTTTTGAGCAGATATTTATCATCGATTTCTCTTTCCGATTCTATCGTTTCTAAGAGATTTAAATCAATATTATTGTTTTCAACACTTTTTAAAGTCACATGTTGGTATTTGTACAACTTTTTTAGTCCGGATGACTCATTTTTTCTTCTGAAACGATTTATCACGAGCCCCGAAGATATTTCTGCTGCTTTCGACAAACTAATCTCTTTCATTATTAACTCCATCTTTATGTTCTTATTGACTTAGAACATTATATGTGAGTCATCTTATTTAAAGTTTACTATTTTTCATGTTATTTTTTATTAAGAACAATTACCAACTGAACTTATCTACAAGATCAATGATTCTATCCCGTATTTTCTGAACTTTTGATCTGCGTTCAAGTAATCCAAGTTCTTCGGTAAATGATTCTTTGATTAAATCGTTTCTGATTTTCCCTGAGAATTCATATTCTGCTATGATTCCTTTAGCAACCATTTTTTGTAGTTTTTCATCATCGATGAGTTCGCTTACAGCATTATTTCTTTCTTTTTCAACGAAAGTTTCAAATTCTGATTCGATCTCTTCTTTATCGCCAATTTCAGGGATATTATCATTTATGAATCTTTCAATCAATTCCAGTTTACTTCTAAGCTCATGGGATCCTTCCATGGCATCTAAAATGAATTTCTTATCTTTATCAAATGATGTGCTATTGTAATCTAACTCTTTTAATAATGTGATAATGTAAGCTACGTTGATGTCATCTCTTCTTATTAGTTCTATTTCAAAATCAATATCATCCAGAATAGAATCCTTTTCTGTTTTATTATAGGATTTAACCTCTTCATAAAGGTCTAAATACTTGCTTTTGTAGTCTTCAAAAGTTTGTTCCTCAATATCTAAATCATTAAAATCAAATTCTGTAAAAATGTATAAACGGGTTATAATACGTAGTAACTCCCTAAATATTCGAACAAACTCTTTTTTTTCGATTTCCGAGGGTAAATCATCTACATCATATATATCTGGAGTTAATTTGATAAGCTCAATCAAAACCTCATTGAAATCTTTGACGTATTCTTCATATGGTTTCATTAAGATTACTTCAGAAGCATCTTTATCAGAATACAATTGGATGGCGTCGTCTGTGAATTTTTTGAGGTTCCTAAAACAAAAAATGTTTCCTTGCATTTTTTTCTCATTTAAAAGGCGGTTGGTTCTGGAAAATGCTTGTATTAAGTTGTGGTATTTTAGGTTTTTATCTACATAGAGGGTGTTGAGGAATTTGTTGTCGAATCCCGTTAAAAACATGTTTACGACAAGTAATATGTCGATTTGTTTGTCTTTGGATCTTTTGGCCACATCCACATAGTACTGGTCAAATGTGTCAGTTGAGAAATTAGTTCCAAATAACTCATTATAATCACCAATATAATCATCAAGCTTCTCTCTGGAATGTTTTTCATCTTTAATTTCCTCATTATCATCATAAGAAAAGATGGTTGCAATTTTTAAATCATGTTCTTTGCTTTTAAAAAGATCATAATATTTTTTGAGAACTTTCACAGAACTTACTGCGAAGATAGCGTTAAATTCTTTGTTGAATGTTTTTCTTTTGTGATTAACTATGATGAAGTCAACTATTTTTTCCAGTCTTTCATCTGCTTCCATGGCCTCTTTTCTATTGATATCTTCTACATCGATGTCTAAGATGGCCTTAGTTTTCATGGTTGAGAAGTATTCTACGTGAAATCCTAGGACGTTTTGATCATTGATTGCGTCTTTAATTACATAGTTGTGTAGTTGTTCTCCGAAAATATCATGTGTTGTTCTGTTTTTGTTAGCATTAACTGCAAAAATAGGTGTTCCAGTGAATCCAAAGTACTGTAAATTGGTAAAAAACTCTGTGATTTTTTTATGCATCTCACCAAACTGGCTGCGGTGGCATTCATCGAACATTAAAATAATATTTTTATTTTTTACTCCATCCAAACGTTTTTCATGTCTTTCAACAGCCCTAGTGAGTTTTTGTATAGTGGTAATTATTAGTTTCTCTGTCCCTGCGAGTTGTTTTACTAAAGCTTTGGTGTGGTCTGTACCATCAACAGAATCTTCGGAAAAACTGTTGAATTCTTTAGTGGTTTGATAGTCAAGATCTTTTCTGTCAACTACAAAGATTATCTTATCGATTTTGGGGTTTTCAGCTAGAATTTTGCTGACTTTGAATGAGGTTAGTGTTTTCCCACTTCCTGTAGTGTGCCATACATAACCGTTGTGGGTAGTGTTTAGTGCTTTATCGAGTATAGCCTCTACTGCGTAGTATTGGTATGCTCGTAGAACCATGAGCGCCTTTTCAGTTTCATTTAGAACTATGTATTTAGTTATCATCTTAGATAAATGGCATCGTTCTAAAAAACATTCGGCAAATTCTTCCAGATTGGAAATATTTTTATTATCTTTATCTTTCCAGTAAAATGTATATTTGAAGCTTAAATTCTTATTATTGGCATAGTACTTAGTGTTTACGCCGTTGCTTATCACAAATATTTGCACATAATTGAAAAGCCCACTGAATGAGTGATATTGGTATCTATTTATCTGATTAAATGCCTTCTTTAATTCAATTCCACGTTTTTTTAGTTCAATTTGGACAAGTGGTAGGCCATTGATTAAGATTGTAACATCATATCGATTCTTGTATTTGCCTTCTAAGGTTATTTGGTTGGTTACTTGAAAGAGGTTTTTGCACCAGTCTCTTTTGTTTAAAAATTTAATATAACATGTCCCATCTTCTCTTTGTAGGGGATATCTATCACGAAGCTTTTTAGCTTTATCATATACAGTTCCACCTTCTAAGAATGTGAGAATCTGATTGAATTCAGCATCTTCTAGTTCTACTTTGTTGAATTTTTCAAGTTGGGTCTTAAAATTTGTTTTAAGACTGTCTTCATCAGTAATCTTTACTCTTTGATATCCACCTTCAACGAGTTTATTGATTAAACTTTTTTCCAGTGCTGCTTCACTCTGTGTGGCCATTTTATTCCCTTTTCTATGTCAACATATAATTTAATATTATTAACTAATTGTTTTTTATATTATTATAGTTATAGAATTCATTTAGATGTGAATAGTGACTGTTAAATATATGTACTTGCCCAAATTAATAGAAAAATTTTTATATTTAAACTTTAAAAGTATACTTTTATGATTTTAAATAGGTGAATAAATGAAAATTTCAAAAATAATGTTACTGTTTTTATTTACAGCAGTAGTAGCATCTCCTGCAACATTTGCAATAACCGTTGATAGCCACCTGGACAGAATTGATACAATGACCTGTAAACAAAATGACACAGCTAAAGTAACTGCACAATTGTGGGCAGAAAACACTTTTTGGGATAATCCCATAACTTTACAAGATTTAGATTTATACATATACCCTAAAAACCAAAACACAATCGTCTTTCAGGCAACAGAAGAAACAGATTGGCCAACAGGAGAAGCAACATTTAGAATTAACACTAAAAATATGGAACCTGGAACATACACTCTCAAGGTACGCTTTGATGGAGGATCTGAAATTTTCGGAAGTTTCAGGCCATGTTCAACATACTCAACATTCACTGTAACAACCTAAATTTACATTAAATATCCATACAATTTTTTTCTTGTGATGGTTTATTATGTAATTTATTTTATATCATACATTTAGTAATAACAAAATTTCTAAATCTACTAATGTTATTGATTGAATTATAAATACAGCACTTTATCATTGAAGCAAAAAAAAATTAAATAGTAAATATTGAAATAATAATAGTATATTTAAAAAAATAATAATTTAGGGTGAAAAAAAATGGATAAAAGAAAGATAATAATACTATCTTTTTTGGTTATGGCCGTAGCTGGATTAACTTTAAGTTCAGCATTTGCATTAGATGTGCCAACCAAATACAAAACAAAAGTTTTTACCAGCAAATACTATCCATCTGATAAGATCTATTCAGATGGTCAATATGTTTGGGAACCAAGAGTAGCTAAATTTTCCAATCCATACATATTTGAGAAAAAAAATGGAAGTAAAGTAAAAATTAGTTATTATATCTACAATAACAACGGAAAATACAAATGGACCGATGTTAGAAGCTCCAAAATAACTGTTAAATACAAAATTAAAACCAAATATCACACCTATTACAAAACAAAAGTAGTTAAATACACCAAAATACCTAAATATGGTGCTACTAAAACAATGATACTTAAAGGTCCAAAAGGAAGTAAAGTTACAATACGCTCCATGAAATGGACCCAAGTGCAAAGACTTTGGTATGGGCAAATAACTTAAATCCCATCCTCTATTTTTTTATTTTATTATAATATATTCGTTTTTTAAAATTTTTAACTCCGAATCATCCATATATTGCCCAATCAGATGCTAATATCCACTTTAAGTAAGATTCTTTAAAAATAGATGGAATATGATATAAATAAATAAAATCAGCACCTGGAAGTACTGTTAAACGGGCACCTCAAGGTACACTGACTCCCAGGTTTTACCTGTTATAATGAAGATTGTTTTCAAAAGATAAATAATTTACTTGAAATTCATATTAATTACATTTCTTTAAAATTAACGAATTTTAAATATTTCAATATCCACTAATTTTAAGTTTAAAAGTAAACTATTTATTCAAAAAACAGTGGCTGTAAAGTTGTTGGGGGTTGGGACTTTGCGAAAAATTTTTTGAAAAAAAA